>CAYGFJ010000007.1:0-19242 GCA_964349115.1 uncultured Francisellaceae bacterium | reverse complement strand
CTTCCACCCCTTGCGCCTGCTGGGCCATGGCTTCTTGCAACATGGAAAAGGTCTTCCCCACCCCGGGCGCTGCGCCCAAAAATATTTTAAGCTTCCCCGACTTCGCCTCTTTCTCCTCCGCCTGCGCCAAAGCCAGCAACGCCTCCGGATCTCGCCGATGTTCTTCCATAGATGACACGCCTTATTTAATGCTAGACTCCGAATCATACGCAATTTTTGAGCGCCTGTTAATTGAAGAACACCCCCCAGCCCAATCGCATGCTTTACACCATCAAAAAAAGTTTTCAGCACAAAAAATGCCTGCAACACTTTCTCAGGCCGCAAGGGCGCTGCCCTGATGTGACAACCCTGAGGTCTGAAACAGTGAATGCCATGGGCATCACCGTGTTAGTTCTGGATTTTGATGGCGTTCTCTCCCCCTATGCAGCCGTTGCGCCTTTGCCTCATGTTCAAAAATGGCTACACCAGCTCTTAAAAAATTGGAGCGGCCAAATCTTCATTCTCTCCAACAAACCCTTCGCCGAACGGGAAGCCTTTATGAAAAAGGAATTCCCCAGCATTCACTTCGTCTCAGGCGTTGCCAAAAAACCCTTTCCAGAGGGTTTAAAAAAAATCATGGCCTTGAGCAAAGCCCTTCCCCAAGCAGTCCTCATGGTCGACGACCGCCTCTTAACCGGCATCTTGGCTGCCTGTATCGCAGGAACAAAAGGGCTTTTGATCACCCATCCTCTGCGCCAAATAAGGGGGGGCAAAACGCTACACGAATTGTTTTTCTCGACCTTACGTTGGATTGATGCCATTTGGGTACGGTTGATTTGAATACTGACCACTGTTATACTTGTAATACATTTTGAAAAAGGAGACGCTCATGTTAGCGGTTAGACTACCCAGTTACCTACAACAAAAACTTTTAAACCTCACAGCCGAAACCCATCGGCCAAAAAGTTATTACGTACGCCAGGCTTTGGAAGACTTCTTTGCCGATCACGAAGATTATTTACGCGCTGTTGCCCGTCTTGAAAAGAACAACCCCCGCCTTTCAATAGAAGAAATGGAGCGCAGACTTGCCGTGGAAGATTGAGTTCGACCAAGATGTCGAAAAGGACTTAAAAAAAATAGATCGCCAAATGCAACGACGCATTCTGGATTATTTGCGTCAACGCGTTGCGACCAGCACAGATCCTCGAACACTTGGAAAATCCTTGCGAGGACCGCTGTCCCACCTATTTCGCTTTCGTGTTGGTGATTATCGAGTTATCTGTCAAATAAAAGATGCACAAATTTTAATACTGGTCATCAGCATTGCTCATCGAAAAGAAGTCTATCGGGATTAAACGATCAAAAAAAAATTTAAATTGACATTGTTATTGTATTTAATTATAATTTACATTATTACAATAAGCATTGGAGAAGATTATGGCCTCTGGTGGTGAAGGGGGTTCTGGTAGCAGCTCCTTCAGGGCCTCGTAAAATCGTTGTTGATTCACTGGATATGGATGGCTGTGTTTTTCACGAGCACTATCTAAGGACAATTCAAGATAATAGCAGAGGGCTTGGCCCTTATCGTGAGGGCATCGCTGATAATAATGCTGATCTAATAAATTTTTTGAAAGCCACATCAAGTGATGCACAGCACATCCTGATACTGGGTACTAATCGTCAAGATTTTGGAACAGATCGACTAAACTCATGCCGCGGGGGCAGTCACACTATTTCAGGACCTAATGCATTGATGCAGATTGCAAGCAAACTTACAGCCAGTGGTCACCCCTGTACAGTCGACCGATTTATGATGACGGAAGTCAAGGATACAGGTCTTGCAACAGGCGGTACATTTGAGGCTATTTTAAGTTGCGACCGGAGCTATTTGACTGCTGCGTCGGCAGCTGCCTCGCCAACTGCTACTGCAGCAGAAGCCCGCAATGCCCACTACCCCAGCACGCCCGCAGAAACAGCCGAAGCCACTTTTGATGCCAGCAAAATAACATTGCTGTATGCGCAGATGCATAAAATAGCCTCTGAAAATCCAGACGCGCAGATTGTATATCGCTTTCACGATGACAGACCTGAAATTTTACAAGGCCTGCGCAGTGTATTTGCAGCACGGCCTGATCTGATACCAAGTAATGTCACCCTTGAGTGTTATGCTTACGATGGTGCTCCGCCAACACTTGCGGAGAGGATTCCAGGCACTGGCACCAGAGATCCCAGCTACCGTGCAACAGTCACAACCATGGCAAAGAATAGCAAATTGTCTGAAATCCGTGACCCCCCCACCCCTCAGGGAGTTAGAGAAGAGCTGATTCCGCACTTGCCTGGCAGCCTACATTCAGCACTGACAAAAAAATCTGAAGCTGGAGCATCACTTGATAAGTATGCCTACGCAGAATATCGCAGAATTCACAGGGATAATGAAAAAAAGGGACTCCAATTTCTACAACTGACAGTAGATCTAAGTTATGCACTACATAATTCTAAAGAAGCCCTTGAAAGCCAGATGCTGACATTTTTACATCGCTTAAAAACCATTGCTTATCGAGATAAAGATGGAAAATACTCTGAAGAGAGTCAGAGCGCAGTGAATTTCAAAGCGTTTATAACAAATCCCGAAATTGCTTCATTTTTTGAAAACATAACCCTTGTAAAGACGCCTGCAGGCCACTTCACATATAGTGGTTCAATGCTGCCGGGTTCTTCAGAAAAAAGTACTGTTTGTCCTCGAGACGGACATGAAGAGAGGCTCTTTTCAGCAATCAACAGTAGGCATACACTGATGTCACAAGTAGATTTTGCTGCGCTTTTACGGGACAAGCATCCCAGAGGCTCTTTTCTATTTCATTCTGGCACTTCTGGGGGAGGCACAGCAGCAGCTCCTTCTCCAACTTAATCCAGTTTCCTGCCCCGGCATTTTTGACGTATTTTCAAATCCCCATTTGCGATCTTGTTTAGACTCTGTTTATTTGCCTGTGCTATTATGGCTACTTCTTTGACTGAAGGGGAGATTTTTAGATGAATATTAATAATGAACAAAGCTTGATAATTATTGGGATTGTGCTTGTAGCGGTGCTTGCGCTTGCGGTCTTGCTCAAAATTGTGAAACAGGTGCCACAGGGGTATGAGTGGACATTGGAACGGTTTGGGCGGTTTACAAAGGTGTTGAAGCCTGGCTTGCATTTTGTGTCGCCGTTTGTGGATCGCATTGGGTATAAAATCAATATGAAGGAACAAGTGCTGGAAATTCCCTCCCAAGAGGTGATCAGTGCTGACAATGCGCTCGTGACGGTCAATGGAGTGGTGTTTTTTCAGGTGATGGATTCAGCCCGGTCGGCGTATGGAGTCAATCATCTTGATTTTGCAATTGTGAATTTGGTGGTTACCAATTTACGCTCGGTGTTGGGCAGTTTGGAGCTGGATCAAATGCTGGCGCAACGTGGGCGGATCAATGCGGATCTGCTGAAAGTGCTGGAACCGGCCACCCAATCTTGGGGGGTCAAAGTGACTCGAATTGAAATCAAAGACATCTCCCCCCCCAAAGATTTGATTGAAGCCATGGGCAAACAAATGAAAGCCGAACGGGAAAAACGCGCAGCCATTTTGGAAGCAGAAGGTTTGAAACAATCCAAGATTTTGAAGGCGGAAGGCGAAAAGCAATCGGCGATTCTGGAGTCTGAAGGCTTTAAACAAGCCACCATTTTGGAAGCAGAAGCTAATAAAGAGGCTGCATTCCGCGAAGCCGAAGCCCGTGAGCGCGGCGCCCAGGCTGAAGCCACCGCCACCAAAATGGTGTCCAAAGCCATTGAAGAAGGCAGTGTGCACTCAGTCCAATACTTTGTAGCTTTGAAATATCTTGAAACCTTGGGCGAATTTGCGAAGAGTGACAATCAAAAAGTCATGATGTTGCCAATGGAAGCGACCGGCATTCTGGGCTCATTGGCTGGAGTGAAAGAGCTTCTCCAGCATGTTGATGTAGATGTTAAAAAGAAGAAGTAGCCAAGACAATCTCAGCGACACGTTTTGCAGCGCCCTGCTCACCCAATGACAGCGTAATGTCTTTCAGGGCGACGCGCGTACGATCGGCGTAGGCTTCATCATCAATAAAACGTGCAGCTTCTTCGGCAATACGGGTAGAATTGGCGGCGTCTTGGATCAACTCCGGCAAGATGCTTTTATTTGCGAGCAAATTGGGCAAACCAATGAATTTTATTTTAACCAGGCGTTTGGCAAACCAATAGGTCAGGGCATTCATTTTATAGATGATGACCATGGGGATGCCCAAGAGTGTGGCCTCTAAAGTCACGGTACCGGATGAACCTATCAAGACGTCACAGGCGGACATGGCGAGGTGACTATTGCGTTTGATCATCACAATCGGCAACTCAGTGTCATCCAAATAGGGCCAGATGTCAGACTCTTTGATGGTGGAGGCCAAGGGGATCACAAATTGAGTATGGGGATAACGGCGACTTAATAATTCAGCCGCATCAATCAATTCAGGCAACAGATGAGTGAATTCACTGATCCGACTGCCTGGGAGGATGCCAAAAATGAGGGCATTTTGTGACAGAGACAATTGTTCCCTCGCAACTTGTTTCTCAGCTGGAGTCACCTGTTCCAACAAAGGACACCCCACATACGTCACGGGGATGCCTGCTTCTTTATAAAATTTGGCTTCAAAAGGCAATATCACCGCCATGTGGTCAACCGTCGCTTTGATGGTTTTGAGGCGACTTTTGTGCCAAGCCCAAATTTGGGGGCTGACATAGTACACCACTTTAATGCCATGATTTTTCACTTCTTTTGCAAAACGAAGGTTGAAACCAGGATAGTCGATCAAGACCACACAATCTGGTTTTTCAGTCGTCAAGGATGCAACAGCAAGATTCCAAGCTTCTTTGATTTTGCCATAGTGCTTGATGACTTCAATCAGCCCCACCACTGCAATGTCTTTGGCATCAAAGAGCAGCCGACACCCGGCTTCCACCATTTTGACCCCACCAATGCCATAGCAATCCATTGTGGAATCAAGTGCCTTTAAGGCTTTCACTAACATTCCACCGTGATTGTCGCCTGAGGCTTCTCCTGCAATGATCATGACTTTCATGAGGCAGCCCTCAATGCATGGCACAAGGCAATTTTCTGACCATAAAAAGACACGCCAATCAGAAAAATGTGCTCTGTGCCGTCAATGAGCGTTTCAAAAAAATTGTCTTTTTGGCACATAAAAGCAGACATGGAATCAAACTCTAGATTGGTGAGAGACGCTGTGGATTATAATCTTAGATTCGAGAGTTGACCATCGTGAGTCTTCTCCGCAGCTATTTTGATATGCTTTCAACCACGATTTTCGGGAAACGTCCGGCGAAATCTTTTTTACACTGGGCCAGGCGTTCGGCAACTTTTAACGCACAGGCCATATAGGCCGCAGACAAATCTTCACGATCGGCGCGCAAAACGGTGGGGCAACCATTGTCACTGTCTTCGCGAATCCGCAAGTCCAAAGGCAGCTTTCCTAAAACTGGGACATCATCATGTTCAGCAATGTACTCGGCAGCGCCTTCGCCAAAGATTGCCTCCCTATGTCCACAGGCGGGGCAATGGTAAATACTCATGTTTTCGATGACGCCCAGGACGGGGACTTTCACTTTTTTGAACATGCCAATCGCCCGCCTCGCATCAATCAAGGACAAATCCTGAGGGGTGGTCACAATGACGGCGCCACTCAAAGGCACTTTCTGGCAGAGCGTTAGTTGAATGTCTCCAGTCCCAGGCGGTAAGTCGATGAAGAGATAATCCAAATGGTCCCAGGCCGTTTCATTTAAAAGTTGCTGCAAAGCTTGACTGACCATGGGGCCACGCCAAATCATGGGGGTATTGACATCCACCAAGTAACCGATTGAAATCGTGGAAATGCCGTGACGCATGACGGGCTTCATCTTGCCATCGACCACTTCGGGTTTTTCATACGCGCCCATAATCTGCGGCTGACTGGGGCCATAAATGTCTGCATCCAAAATACCGACGCGGGCGCCTGATCTATGCAAAGCGCCTGCCACATTGGCAGTGACCGTTGATTTACCCACCCCCCCTTTTCCTGAGGCAATGGCGATAATGTTTTTGACATTGGGAAGCGGCTTTAACCCGGTTTGAACTTGGTGGGCAACAATGCTCACGCCCAAAAATCCTGGAGGGCGATCGTATGTTCCCGCTCTGCCCCAGTTGAAATCAAACTGATGGGCACATTGAGATATTTTTCAATAAAAGACAAATAGGCCCGTGCCCTCTCAGGCAAAGCGTCATACTTCGTTGTTCCAACAGTAGAACGCTTCCAACCAGGAAAAGTTTCATACACAGGGTTGCAGCCCTGATAGACCGAATCTTCCTGGGGGGGTAAATCAAAACGCTGGCCACCATTGTCATAGGCCACGCAAATTTTGACTTCATCCAAGTCATCCAAGACATCCAATTTAGTGATGGCCAAACTCGTCAAGCTGTTGATTTCAACCGAACGCTTCATGGCAACCAAATCGAGCCAACCACACCGCCGTTTGCGACCGGTGACTGTGCCCACTTCTTTCCCCACGACGGAAAGGTGTTCGCCGATCTCGTCTTTCAATTCAGTGGGCATAGGGCCTCCACCCACACGGGTGGCGTAAGCTTTGACGACACCCACAATCTCATCCAGAAATTTGGGGCCGACCCCACTGCCAATGGCCGCATTGCCCGCGACGGTGTTGGACGAAGTCACATAAGGGTAGGTGCCATGGTCAATATCCAAAAAAGTCCCTTGAGCCCCTTCAAAAATAATGCGTTTTCCGGCCGCTTTCAAAGTGATAAGCGCATGACCAACATCGGTCAGCATCAACTTAAAGGTTTCAATCTGGCGAAGAGACGCATCATACATCTCATTCAAATTCATGGCCTTGGCATGGTAGAAATGCTGCAAAATGAAGTTGTGATAGTTCATCAACTCTTCCAACTTTCGATGAAACACCGTGGGGTGCAGCAAATCTTGAACTCGAATGGCACGCCGTGCGACTTTATCTTCATAGGCAGGACCAATGCCTTTTTTGGTGGTGCCAATGGCCGAACTGCCCTGCGCAAGCTCACGCACTTCGTCAATGTGGGAATGTAAGGGCAAAATCACCGGGCAGTTGTAACTGATTTTTAAACGCTGACGCACAGGCACACCGCGATCTTCTAGCGCTTTCATCTCACGACACAAAGCCTCTGGAGACAAGACCACCCCATTGCCGATAAAATTCTCAACCCCTTCATGCAATATCCCAGAGGGGATCAGCTGCAGTTTAGTAACCTCACCATTGACAATCAGGGTGTGGCCCGCATTATGCCCCCCCTGAAAACGCACCACAGCGTTGACTTGGCCAGTCAAGTGGTCCACGATTTTTCCTTTGCCTTCATCGCCCCACTGGGCGCCCAACACTACAATTGATTTTCCTGTCACGTCTAATCTCCTAGGAATGTGAAGCCACCCGCTTTGCTTTGGCACTGACATAGGCTTTAAATAAAGCCGGATTGCTTTGATAAAGAGGCGCCAGCATTTGAATCGCCTGACGATTGCCCGCCCCCATCATTTTGGATGCAGCATCCAGCGCCTGTTGTTGGCTTGCCAAAAAGCCTTTTTCAGCTGTCGCCCGAATTTGAGTTGCTTGTGCTGCGCCACTCTCAACAACGCCTTGAGCAATTTGACCCGCCAAGCCTTGCATAGCTTGATAAATCAAAGTGGCTGCCGCATCGGAGGCAGTCACTGCACTCAACCACACCGCTTGAATCTGCACTCCGCGACTGCTCAGCGCTGTATCTTGATTGAGATTGCTCAGCACTTTATTTTGTAAAGCCCCCAATCCTGCAGCAGACGGTGCGATCGGCGCTGCATTCACCGTCGTCGTGATATTTTGAATGATCTCTTGCGAAACAGGGGTCGCCTCATTCAGATGCTGCAGATACAAAACAGGCGTCACAATCTGCGTGACCACTACAAAGCTCAGCTGATCTTGTCCATTGCTGAGGGGAACCGTCACCGTCATCGGCGCAGGATTCACATTGATGGTGGAGACATTGTCCCAAGGAAATTTGACATTGAGCCCTGGGGAGAAAGTCACTGCCGGCTTATTTTGCAAAAAAGCAAGACTGCCCGAGGGCACTTCAAAGGCGCAAAAATAGCTGAATAGCCCCGCTAAAATAAGGAGCACAATCAGCAGGGAGGCACTAATTATCTTGGTCATCTTTATTCGCATCCGCTACATTTTGATTATAACTTTCCCGCCAGCGCAAATACGCACTTTGACTGGAACTGCCTGAACCGAGTGCGCCCCTGCCATGTTGAATCGCCTGAACATCCTGGGCACTGTGTTGAAGCAATAAAGGCAAATAGGCCAAAGTCGCCCCGCCATTGCTTTGATATGCCGGCACCAAAGACGCCAATTCTGCCGCATCTTCTTGCGCATTGACCACTGCTGTAAATTGCTCAGCATTGGCATACTGCAAAACAGATTCTGCTTTCTGTTGGGCCAGTGGCTGCATGCTTCCTGCAAAACTATTGGCTTGATTGATCATTTGGGTCACTTCGGATTGGGCGGCCCCCATGAGCTTCGAAAATGTGGCATTGACTGCATCAGGCACTGCAATGGCATTGACCTGCACCCCAGTCACAGTGACGCCCACGTCAGTGTTGGCAGGCAAAGCCGCCTGAATCGCTGCCCCCAGATCCTTCCAATTGTTTTGATTGAGCAGATCACTCAAATGCTGGTTTAAAATCACCATCACACTTGCATTTTGAAGGGCCTGTTGCAAGAGTGTGTTGGCATCCGCATTGAGAACATAGGTCTTGGGGTCGCTCACCACAAAATTCAAAGCCACATCCGCCTTCACCAAATTGCCGTCTTCCGTCATCATCACACCTTGATCGCTGACCGTTTGTGTGGCCGACCCATCAATCACATTGCGTTGATCGATAAAGGGAATGGTAAAATGTAAGCCCGGCCCATCGGTATGGCTGTACGCACTAAACCGCATCACCACCACACTTTGCCCTTGATCCACAGTAATTGCACTTGAAAAAACCAAAGTCACAGTCAGTAAAATGATGCAAATCGCCACCCACCACCAGGGCGATGCGTCTCGCTCTGGCCGATTGGTAATAGGATTTTTGACTTTGCGTTGCCCCTTCAAAAAAGCCCAGGCTTTCTTGAAGTACTCTTCCAAATCAGGCGGCTCGCCCTGTGCTTTCAACTGAGACAAGATAATGTGTCATGCGCTATGAGAAAGCGGCCATTCTAGGAACTTTCTCCCCCTTTGTCGATTGGTGTATCCGCCCTCACCCCACCAAACTTAAATTGACATTTAAATAATTAAAATATATAACGTGATCCAGTCAGATTCAATCAAGGCATCATCAAGGGAATCACCTGCCGGCTGTGTTTGCGATACACTTGAAAATCACTATCCAAGGTTAAAATAACGCTGTCGCCAATTTGCTCGGCCATTCTGACGAGACAGGCATCTGCGAAAGACATGGGGAGATTGGCATACCGGGCCATCAAAGCTTGAACCGCTTTGGCTTCTTCTGTCACAGCAAATTCGATTGTGATTAAACCCCGCTGCAAGCATTGTAAAATGGCAGCTGGCCCTTCTTTCTGTGCCCGCAAAAGATAGCAAGCTTCAGTGATCACCGCTTCACATGTCAGCATAGGCTGAGCAATCAGCGAGAGTTGTGTTTTCGCCCAGACATGATAGGCATCGGTCTGGTTTAAAAAGGCAACCAACGGGCCGGTGTCCAGTAGAATTTTGGGCTTCATTGACCAAAGCCCTCCATGTGTTTTGGATGGGTTGAAAGATCAGAAGGCAGGGTCGCTACCCCACATAAATCATGGGCCATATCAAGAAACGACGGTTCTTGTAAAGCGCTTCCTGCTTGTTTCAGAAAACACTGAATGGCCTCTCTGATAAACTGTGACACATTCATCAAATGCTGCCCTTGGGCAACAGTCATCTGGTGATACAGATCATCTGGCAGTTTGATTGAAATGGCTCGCATGAAGACTCCTTAATAATAAATAATACCAATAAGGCATTATCGTAATACTTTTTAAAGCAGAGGTCAATAGAATAGGCTACCACCCTTGCAGACAAGAATACTTCTCGTTAAGATGCAGCTATCTTTCGCCCAACCCATATTCTTCATGCTTTCATCTCTTCGTCACGCATTGATGATGGGTCTCATTTTTGCTATGGGACCCTCTTTCGCTGACTTAAGTTCCCAGCTCAATACTGTTGTCAATCAGCAGTCGGATCACTTTGATATTGGCGTCTATATTACCAATGCAACGACAGGGAAAGTGCTCTACAACAGTGATGGCAACCACCCGATGACGCCGGCCAGCAACACCAAGGTGATGACGGCAGCAGCGGCGTATTTGTATTTGGGTTCACAAGACAGCTTTGTCACCAGTATCAGTTCGAATGCTCCTTTAAGCAAAACCATCAATGGCAATGTCTATGTCAAATTCAGCGGCGACCCCACTTTGAGCACCAAAGATGTCTATGCCCTGGCCCAGTCTTTGAGACAGCAAGGGGTCACCACCATCAATGGCAATGTAGTCGTAGATCAAACGATTTTTTCAGGGCCCTATTATGGGCTGGGCTGGCCCCAGGATGATTTGGCCTATTGTTATGCGGCGCCCGTTGCAGGGGCAATCATCAATCAAAACTGCATGGCCTTGCAGATCACGAAGAAAAAAAACAGCAAGTCCCCAATGGTCCATCAGTTCACCACTCATTTTCCTGTTTTGAATAATGTACAGTTTGTGGGGCGCCGTGAGTTGCGCACCTGTGTCTTCCAACCCACCATCACCAGCAACAATGCGATCTTACTGCAAGGCTGCCTGCCCACGCGGGCCAACTGGAGCATGGCTTTTGCCATTCGCAATCCTGTCACTTACGCCCAACAAGTCGTGCAAACCGCCTTGTCCAAAGCGGGCATCCATGTAACCGGCAAATATGTGGATGGCAAAACACCCGGCAGTGCAACCATCCTGGCCCGCCACAACTCCAATAGTTTGCAGCAGATTATGTCTTATATGCTGAAACATTCTGACAATGTCTACGCAGGGGCCATCACCAAAGCACTGGGCGCGAGTTATTACGGCGTTGGAAGTTATAAAGGAGGGGCGAATGCGATCGATGCCATTTTACAAGCGCGGGTCGGCCCTCAATTCAAACCGCCTTATTTGGAAGATGGCTCAGGCATGTCGACTTACAATCTGATTTCCCCCCAACAATTGGTGCAAGTTTTGAATTACATGATTCGCCAGCCCGTACTGGGGCCCATCTTTATGCAAAGCTTGGCCATTTCTGGTCAGCGCGGCACGCTTGTTTATCGCATGACCCAACATGGTTTGGCCGGTCATGTGTTTGGGAAAACCGGCACCATCAACGGCGTGTCGACCTTGTCTGGCTATTTGGCTTTGCCTGGACAACCCATTATCACTTTTGCCATCATGATGAATGGCATTGAAGGCGGTGCTGCACATGCCCGTTATGTCCAAGATCAAATCGTTCAACTCATCGCAAACAACTTAAGCTAAAAGGAGATCCCCCATGTCATTCACCCTGCCCCAATTGCCCTTTGCCAAAGACGCATTGCTCCCCCATATTTCTGCTGAAACATTGGAGTATCACTACGGCAAACATCACCAAACCTATGTCACCAATTTGAATAATCTGGTCAAAGGCACTGAATTTGAAACCATGAGCTTGGAAGATATCATCAAAAAATCAAGTGCTGGAATGTTTAACAATGCGGCCCAAGTCTGGAACCACACTTTTTACTGGCATTGCCTACGCGCGCCCGAGGCCAATAATGCCCCCACAGGGACATTGCTGGATGCCATCAACGCAACCTTTGGCAGCTTTAACGCCTTCAAAGAAAATTTTACCGCAACTGCTTTGGCCACCTTTGGCTCTGGCTGGGCCTGGCTCGTCAAAAATACGGACGGCAGCATTGCAATGGTATCGACGTCCAATGCAGGAACCCCAATGACCAGCGGCCAAGTTGCCCTCCTCACTTGTGATGTGTGGGAACACGCCTACTATATTGACTACCGCAACGCACGCGTTAAATATGTCGAGGCGTTTTGGAATCTTGTGAACTGGGAATTTGTTGCCAAAAACTTTGGCTAGACTGCATTGACGTTATACACACCACGCTAACGACCGCTTTCCTTGATACAATTTGGTTTATGTTAGAAAAAACCCGCATCATTCAACGGACATTAGACAGAGCAGCGTATGACAGTCTCATCGTCAAAAATGTAGCCCCCCTCTTGGCTAAAATCATTGCAGGCCGGCCTCTGCCTCAGCATGAAAAAAAGGCGTTTGGGATCTATGAAGGCAAACTTGCTGATTTAAGCAACCCCTTTCTCATGAAAGACATGGACAAAGCTGCTGAGCGGGTGCGTCAGGCTATTCTAAAAAAAGAAGTCATCGCCATTGAAACCGACCATGACTGTGATGGCCAAACCAGCCATGCCGTCTTGGTCACTGCATTGAGGGACATTTTTGGCCATCCTGCTGACAGAATACAGTCTTATATCGGGCATCGTCTGCAAGAAGGATATGGACTGTCTGATGCATTGGCCACCCGGATTTTAGAAAACCCTATTCGCCCGACTCTTGTCATCACCGCTGACAATGGCAGTGCAGATGAACCCAGAATTGCTCGTTTGAAAGCAGAAGGCATTGACGTCATCGTCACGGATCACCATGGCATTCCTGCTGAAGGTATTCCCCACTCTGCGTTTGTTTGCTTAAACCCCACCCGTGAGGACTGCGACTTTCCTGACCCCTACATTGCCGGCTGCATGGTCGCTTGGTTGTTGATGGCTGCGACGCGACGCTTGATGCTCAATCATCAGGAAATAGAAAACACCCGCATGCCCATCACTGAATTGCTTGATTTTGTCGCTGTCGGCACGGTGGCTGATTGCGTGAGCCTCGCTCGCAGCATCAACAACCGTGTTGTCGTTCAATATGGCCTCACCAAAATCAACCAATTCACCCGCCCTTGCTGGCAGGCCATTCGCCCCTTACTCAAAAACAAAGAAGTCACCAGCGAAGACATTGGCTTTCTTCTGGCCCCGCTGTTAAACAGCGACGGCCGTCTCTCAGACGCGCTGGGCTCTGTCAATTTCCTCTTAAGCGACACCGTCGATGCGGCTCTCCCCTTGATCCAAGCTTTGTTTGCTCAAAATGAAGAACGAAAACGCATTCAAAAAGAACTGACCCGCGATGCCCTCGCACATGCTGAGCATCAAGCTTTGTCAGGAAAAGTCTCTCTTGTCATTTATTTGGAAGATGGCCACGCTGGCGTCCATGGCATTTCAGCCTCACGGATCAAAGACCAATTTGGCCGCCCCACCATTATTTTCTCCCCTAAATTAAACGAAGAAGGCATTTTGACCGGCTCCTGCCGCAGCATTGACGCCATCCATATTCGCGACGTCCTGCAAGCTGTCGCCGACGAACACCCCGACGTCCTCATTAAATTTGGCGGACACAAAGCCGCAGCGGGTTTGTCCATTGCCTTAGAACACTTGGATCGCTTCACTGAAGCCTTCGAACGCGCTGTTTCTGCCGCTTTGGGCACCCATTCCGTCGGCCCTGTTTTCCTAACAGATGGCCTCTGGGAAGGCCCCTTCCACATCAACACCGTCCGCGCCCTTCAATCCCTCCAGCCCTTCGGCCGCGAGTTTGACGAACCCTTGTTCGAACTCAACGCCCACATCCACAGCCTCCGCCGCTTTGGCCAAACCCTCAATCACCTAGAGCTAATACTCAAAACCCACACCGGCGAACTCATCAAAGGCATCTGGTTCGGCGCCTCCGAAACCCGCGAGCTCCCTGGCTCCGAAGGCGATCGCCTTCACCTGATTTTCAGCGTCCCCCTCACCCAAAAAGGGCGGATGTTTGAAATTAATATCAAATATGCCACGCAAACTTACTGAAAATTGGTGGGGCGGCGTCACTGAAATAACGCCTTGTAACCAGTGTCAACCATTTATTCGCACTTGTATCCCCCCTTGTGCGTGCTTCACGCGAGAGGGGGAGATGCCCCCTCCTTCCTGGCGGAGGAGGGTTGGGGTGGCGGGGATTTGTCACAAAAATCTTATACCAGCGAATTTCACTTCCCTTTCAAATCACTTCCAATTATCATTGAGAAAGTACGTTCGCGTCCTCAAAAGCAATGCTGACGATCGCATGTATAAAATAAATTTTACTGAGCCTGGAGGCCGCATAAATGCAAGACATTAGAGTCCTCTATCAACCATTGATGTGAGAACTGCATGCCCACGCCTTTAAATAACCGCATTGGCTTTGTCAGCTTGGGCTGCCCTAAGGCCTTGGTGGACTCCGAACGGATCCTGACCCAGCTTCGTGCACAAGGCTATGAAATCGTCCCCAATTATGACAAAGCCAATTTGGTGATTGTCAACACTTGTGGCTTCATTGAGTCGGCTGTCAATGAATCCTTGGATGCCATTGGCGAGGCCTTGGCTGAAAATGGAAAAGTCATTGTAACAGGCTGTTTGGGGGCCAAAAAAGAAGTCATCTTAGAAAAGCACCCCAATGTCTTGAGCGTGACAGGCCCTCAGGCTTATGAAGATGTGGTGCATGCTGTCCACGAACATCTGCCCCCTTCTCAGGATCCTTTTGTGAGCTTGGTTCCACCGCAAGGGATTAAGCTGACGCCACGCCATTATGCCTATTTAAAAATTTCTGAAGGCTGCAATCATGCCTGCACTTTCTGCATTATTCCCTCCATGCGCGGCAAGCTGAAAAGCCGATCGATTGATGAAGTCATGCGAGAAGCTGAAAAGCTGAAAACCGCTGGGGTGAAAGAACTGCTGGTGATTTCACAAGACACCAGTGCCTATGGGCTTGATCTCAAATACCAAGAGGCCCTCTGGAACAACCACGTTTTTAAAACACAATTTTTTGATCTCTGTCGGGCTATGAGTCAGCTTGGAATATGGGTTCGCATGCACTATGTTTACCCCTACAAACATGTGGACGACGTGATCCCGCTGATGAAAGAAGGCAGCCTTTTGCCCTACTTAGATATTCCCTTTCAACATGCCAACAGCCGTATTTTAAAATTAATGAAACGCCCGGCATCCAGTGAAAATAACCTTGAGCGCATCAAAGCCTGGCGCAGTGTTTGCCCAGACTTGACCATTCGCAGCACGTTTATTGTGGGCTTTCCTGGCGAAACTGAAGAAGAGTTTCAAGAACTGCTCGGCTTTTTGAAAGAGGCTCAACTCGATCGTGTGGGATGTTTTAAATACTCACCCGTTGACGGCGCTAAAGCCAATCTTTTGCCTGACCCTGTTCCTGAAGACGTGAAAGAAGAACGTTATCATCGCTTTATGTCCCTGCAAGCTGAAATCAGTGCCGCCCGCCTGCAAGCCAAAATCGGCAAAACCATGACTGTGTTGATTGATGAAATTCGTGAAAACGAAGACGGCGAGTCTGTTGCAGTGGCCCGCTCATCTGCCGATGCCCCTGAAATTGATGGACTCGTCTTCATCAAATCACCACCCTTGAAGCCAGGACAATGTGTACAAGTTCGCATCACTGATGCTGACGAATATGATTTATATGGAGAATTGCTGTCATGAGTCGTCTATCCCAAAAATTAGAAACCCGCCACTTAAACATGATCGCCCTGGGCGGCTCCATCGGCACGGGAATATTCCTCGCCAGCGGTTACACCGTCTCCATCGCAGGCCCTGGTGGCGCACTTTTGGGTTATGCCATCATGGCCGTTATCGTCTACTTCCTCATGATGAGCCTGGGAGAAATGTCCACCTATCAGCCCCACAGCGGCACATTTTGTAAATATTCTGCAGACTATGTCGGGCCCTCATTCGGCTTTGCCATGTCTTACAATTATTGGTTTAACTGGGCCATCACCTTGGCAGTGGAAATCTCTGCGGCCGTGATGTTTACGCAGTTTTGGTACCCGCATGCATCGACCACCCTTTTGTCTGCCTTTTACTTTTTCGGCATTTTCTTTGCCAATATTTTCTCTGTCCGCATTTATGGAGAAGTGGAGTACATTCTCTCCTTTGTCAAAGTTGCTGCAATCTTATTATTCATTGTCTTAGGCTTGTTTTTACTGGGCCAAAAACCAGAATTGATTCACCACAACTGGACGCTGGGCGATGCGCCCTTTCATGGTGGATTTTTAGGATTTTTAAGCGCCTTTCTTTTTGCTGGATTCGCCTTTCAAGGCACAGAGCTGGTGGGCGTCGCCTCGGGCGAAACCAAGCATCCTGAAAAAAGCATCCCCAGCTCCATTCGCCTGGTGTTCTGGCGCCTGTGTTTGTTCTATATCGTGGCCACCTTTGTGATCGGCAGCTTGATCCCCTACACCGATGGCGACCTCTCCAATCAAACCAATGTTCTGCTCAGCCCCTTCACCAAAATCTTTGCCATGAGTGGCATCAAATACGCGGGAGACTTCATCAACTTTGTGATTTTGACGGCCGTCTTGTCTGCAGGCAACTCCAATCTCTATTCCGCCACCCGCATTCTCTGGCACATGGGCGAACAAGGCGAAGCCCCAAAGCTTTTCTCTAAAGTCAGCAAAAATGGCATCCCTTTTCCCGCCCTCCTCTTAACTGCTTTGATTGGTTCAATGGTGTTCATCTCGTCTTTTGTTGGCAACGGCGTCTTCTTTAATTACATCGTCCAAGTCTCGTCCTTGTCCGGCTTCTTGGCCTGGTTTGGCATCGCCTTGAGTCACTACCGTTTTCGCCAAGCTTATTTGGCCTCAGGCAAAAAGCTCAAAGACTTAAAATTTCGCGCCAAGTGGTACCCCATCGGCCCGATTGTTTCTATGATCATTTTGATTTTGGTGATTGTAGGCCAACTCCAAAGCCTCGTCGTCAGCCACACTATGACTTTCCAAGGCTTTCTCATCACTTATATTTCTGTTTTCTTTTTTCTACTACTCCTGGCAGGGCATTATCTTTATATCAAACTACATCAAACCAGGAAGCCTTCATGAATCAGCCCTGCACCCACTGCCTAAGATTCAAGAGCCAGCTTGGTTGATGGAGACACTCAGCCCAACCCGATTTAAGAAATTGCCATAACCGGCTGTGCTGGCCTGTTGATAGCGATCGAAAAACAATTCTTTCTGCGTACCGGACACTTTTCCTAAGTTCGCCTGAATCGCATGGTTCATTGCTTTTTGAGTGGCAAAGAAATGTTCGACATCATCCAAGCTGAAAGGTTTTATGGGGCTCAGAGTCACAGTCAAAGTGCCTGGGTTGGCGAGAAAAGCACTGACAGTGTTGGCGATGGCTGACACTTGCGGGATGTTAAGATTCATCGCAAACCGATCCAAGTTGGTTTGAATTGTGCTTAAAATGGTCCCCACCGGTTCTCCAGTCGTGGTCCCCAAAAATTGCAAGACCCGCCCAACAAAAGACGCATCGGTATAACTCAAACTAGCCGACTGGATTAAAGTGGGAGCCCCCACAGCTGCAGTGGAATCAGGGTTTAAAATAAAATTGGCAAAATTGCCAGGTGAAGGCGCTGCACCCAAAATCAAATTGCCGACAAAAGTCAGGCTGCCCAGATTGTTCACCATCAATTTGGCATTGACGACCTGCTGATTTTGTCCCGCACTGTAATCACTTTCCACCTGAAATTGAAGGGGCAAGGTGGTATAGCCCAAGTTTTGCAACAAATTGGCTGCAATGGGGAATAAAACAGAGAGCGCATTGACGGGAAGCGAGGCATTCACATTCGCGCTGTAATTCATTTGGCTGACAGAGGCTGCGTTCATGGCATTGCTGAAAGTGACGGGGTCGTTGAAAAACGCCTGGCTCAAAACCAAATGCGTGAGCGTGACTTGATAAGTCAAAAGAGGGATGGCTTGTGAATCGAGATTCACATTGAGCAGTAAGCTTTGTGCAGGTCCATTGTATTGAGCTGTTGCATTTAAATTAAGGCTTAAGACCTCGGGGATATTGGCAAGCTCACCATACAATAAAGAATTGTTGGTCCAGGTTGTCAGGGTGGCGTACAAATCACTAAAAGAATTGACTTCAGCATCGCTGATGCTCAAGTCAAATGACCCAAATGGATTTTGATTCAGCCCCATAAAATGGCTGCAATCTACCTCCCCTATCGTCAAAATCACATTGGAATTGTTAAAGGTCACCCGCAAATTTTGGACACTTAAGTGTTCTTTAAAAAAATCAAAAGGCGAAAATCCAATGCGGCCATATTCAATTTGATTGATTTCAGGATTGTTGGCCCTGATGCTGGCGATTGCATCTTTCACCATTTCTCGGCTGACGATTTTGAGATACAGCGCAAAAGCGAGATAAATCACCAAAACTGTGACCACGGCAATGCTAAAGTATTTTTTAAATTGACTCATCGAATCCCTCCCCTAAAACCGCAGAATTATAGCATGGAGAGCCCTAATCAAAATCCTCTATTCGAACTTTATTTTTTTACCCCCCCTCCTTCCTGGTGGAGGAGGGTTGGGGTGGCGGGGGTTGCTGCCCGACTGGGTAGGCTGACCTGGAACAGGCATGCTTTCATCTGAAAGGCATTGATCCCATTGATGAAGGTCATCGCGCGTAAGGATTGGCCGAAGTTTTGCATTCAATCCGCACTGGGGTGCCCACCAATTTCAGGGCCTTTTGATAAAAATGCTCCAGGTATTTTAAATAAGACCCAGGCAACCTTTCCAGCTGATTGCCATGAATAATCAAAGTGGGCGGGTTGTGCCCGCCGCAGTGGACGTACTTCAATTTGATGCGCCGGCCTTTGACCATGGGGGGGTTGAATTCGAAGAGGGCACGCTCCAGAAGTTCGGTCAATAAAGTGGTGGGCATGTCTTTCACGGAAGAGGCGTAGGCGCGTTTAACGGCGTCGAATAAGAGGCCGACATTGCTGCCGTGGAGGGCGGAGATAAAGTAGGTTTCGACATAATTCAAGAACTCCATCCGACGGTCGATGTCAGAGTGGACTTGGTCCTTCTGCTCGGTGGAGAGGCCATCCCATTTGTTGACAGCAAACACCAAAGATCGGCCGGAAGAAATGACAAAATCCCAAAGGGACAAGTCTTGGTCGGTAATCCTTTGCCGGGCATCCACCACAAAAATCACGACATCGGCATCGCGAATGGCTTGCAAGGTT
>CAYGFJ010000006.1:18794-19548 GCA_964349115.1 uncultured Francisellaceae bacterium | reverse complement strand
CGTTTGAGCTCCGCATCAGTCACCTGAGGAAGCCAGACTTCGTAGCCTGCCTCGGTGGCAAGGCGAACCAATTCTTTCCAGGAGCTGTCGGGATAATGTTTGCTGGGCCAGGTGGTGCCGTGGGCAAATAATATTGCCTTTCTGTCGTCCTGAGATTTGCGCAGCGAAACCTCAGGATCCAGGTGTAATCCATAATCCACCGCCGTGGATGCCTCATAATTCAAGGCCCCTGCCAGCAAAGCTTTGGTCCGAAAAATCGCATGTTGGTGGCGATCGACCGCAATTCTTTTTTGATACAGCCACCAGACAGATTCACGCGCGCATCCTTTGGCGTACCCCATTTTTTTGCCTTTGACACAGCGCATCAGGAGGGCGCTTTTATACAAACCTTGGGCATCGATGGCCACATCGTAATGCTCAGCACGGAGCTGGCGAATGAAGTCTTTCATTGCTTTTAACGAGGCAAAATTCCAGCCATTTTTTTTGATCTGCCGCAGTGGCGCCACAATCACTTTTTTGACAGCCGGATGCCAGAGCGGAACGTCTGCAAAAGCATTTTCAACCACCCAGGTGATCTCAAGACTGGGATCATGCGCCAAAGCGTCTGTTAAAGCAGGAAAAGTGTGGATCAAATCGCCCAAGGAAGAGAGTTTGAAGAGCAAAATTTTCATAATGCAGCCGCCGCCATTTTAGCCAAGACTTCATCGGACAAAATCTCTTTCAAGCAGGCCAAATGTTTTAAAGGACATTCCCT
>CAYGFJ010000006.1:16011-18784 GCA_964349115.1 uncultured Francisellaceae bacterium | reverse complement strand
TCCCTCTGAAAGCAAGGTCGGCAGGAGAGCCCCAATTTTTCGATGACATGGGTTTTTTCTCCCAAGGGAGGGGTGAACCCCGGACTGGACGAACCAAAAATAGCAAAGGTAGGGACGCCCAAACTTGCGGCAATGTGCATGGGGCCGGAGTCATTGGTCAAGACTTCTGTGGCGTACGACAAGAGGGCTGCCATTTCCAAGAGACTGGTTTGGCCTACACAAGACTGGACGCGGGGTTCGATGGCTTTGATTTCCTCCGCCAAAGGGATCTCGGTCTTGCCACCGATGATGAAGACTTGGGACCCTGCATCGAGCTTGGCCGTAGCGAGCTCAGCAAAATATTCGGTAGGCCATCGTTTGGCTGGGCCGAAAGCAGCGCCTGGAGAAAGGACTAGAATCGGGCGGGTGAGGTCTAGATTGAAGCGATCTTTGACACTTTGGCGTAGTGCTTCTGGCACGACCAAGTGTGGGAAGGGAAATGGGGATTTTTTTTTGCCCAAAGCGACATAGCGTTCGACCATTAAGGGAATCTGCTCGTCATGATGACGAAGATCATTGAGCAGCACATACCGATGCTCACCCTTCCAGCCAATGCGCTTGGGGATTCTCGCGAGAAAGGGAATCAAGGCCGACTTCCAGGTATTCGGCAAAACATACGCTTCATCAAAATGATAAGCCCGCAGCCGTCTCGCCAGCTGAAACCGGGCCTTCAGCCCAAACTGCCCATGCCCAGCGGGCATCAAAAATCGATGCTGAATCTCAGGCATCAACTCCGTAATCTGAAGCGTCGATGCGGGGGCCAGAATTGAAATGTGGGGAGGCCCCCCCCGCGCATGCAGCACCTGAATCAAACTGTGGGCCATGACCATGTCCCCCAGCCATGCGGGAGCGATGATTAGAATGTTTTTAATATTCAATTTGTATAATGCCCTTTGCAGCTTAAGAGATGTATCGTCTCGTTTTGTACAGAATAAATCAACCGATGTTCCTGTGTAATGCGACGGCTCCAAAGCCCACGTCTGGAATATTTCAAAGGCTCTGGTTTGCCTAAACCGGTGAAGGGCATTTGTAAGATATTCTGAATGAGCTGATCTGCTTTTTCGAATAACTGTGGTTCATGTTGATGCCAGTACTTTAGCTCTGCCTGAGCTCTAGGATCCAAAATAATTGATTTTGCCATCGGCAGATACCTTTAATTTTACTCCTTTTCCGGCAGATACTTCCAGGTCTCGCTGATCCATTTCTTGAGCGAGCCTCAAGTCTCTGTACTCAGACATCAGTTCTTTTGACACCAAATAGCCTTTGACTTCTTTATGCGACAACACAGCAAGAGGACCTGCACTGAGGGAAGTCATGAGCTGTGCTGGATGTGCCTTGAGTTCACTCATATTTACAAAATGATTTGAAAGAATTTGCTCCATCATCCCAGCCTTAATTTTTCACCTATATCCAGGGCTGATTATAGGGCCTAATAAAGAGCTTGGCAAGGCTTAAAGCAAACAAATGCACAAACACCATGAGCCCAAAATTAGTCCCAGATGGACTGGGGATAGTTTGCGCGAATGAGCCGGTCTTTAGTCATCAAGGGACTGTTGGCATAGGCTGCATTGGCCACAATGAGACGATCAAAAGGATCTCGAGTCCATGAAAATTCAATGGCTTTTACTGCGATATCTGTTGCGGAAAGCTTGCACATTTTGAGACGGAGATGGCCAAGCAGTTCATCCATAATGATTTTTGCTGGCGTTGAAATTCTTCCTATTTCAAACAAATAAGACAATTCAAGAACCGTAAAGCCTGATACCACAATCGGGTGGGTCTCAATGGTCTCAATGGCCTTTTTTGAAAGGAGCGACAGGTCTCCTTGATAAAGGTAAATTAAAACATGTGTATCAAGATAAATCATCTTTCCATTCCGATATCCAGTTATTGTAAATGAGCTCTTCATCCGAGCAGTGAATGGTATTCGGGTGAGGTCTTAGGTTTATAAGGCGAGAGATAGGAGCATCAGGCGTCAACTTGACGACACGGCCATGCCGCTTAATTTCAATCGTCTCTCCTGTTTCAAGTGTATAATCAATAAATTTATATAAATTGCTGCGTAATTCCGTGGTGCTGACTTGCATGATTCGACCCTCTTAATAGTTAGTACGTACCTTAACATACGTACGTATTTCTTGTCAATCTTCACTCCACCGTCACGCTTTTGGCAAGATTGCGCGGCTGACACTTGGAAGCCTTGAGCCTGGAGTTGACTATGACGCTTGCTGATGCTGATTAAAAAAAGCGGGTATTAATAAGGTTGCAAAGAGAATTAAGGCAGGAAAAACCCACATCGCGAGCGTGATGCTGGAGTGCTCTGAGAGCAGGCCAATCACAGGTTGAAAAATCATGCCTCCGCTGATGGCGATGGCATTGCAAAAGCCAATGGCAATGCCGCGAATATGCGGTGCGACACTACGCTCTGCAATATAAAAGGCCAAGACATTGCCACTGCCGAAAAAGCCTAGCAACACAAGACTCAGCATGAGCATGGGAAGGGAGGCGCCCCAGAGCATGACAGACAAACTCGACAAACTAAGCAAAAAACCAACGCCCACTACAAAATAACGAACGGGAATCAGACGTTCGTTTAAAAAACCCATCAGGGGGCTGCCGATGGCAAAACCTAAGGGGATCAAGGCAATCAGGTGGGAGGCCGCAGGATAGCTCAAATGATACCGCACTTGTAAGTAGCTGTTGCCCCACAGCGAGGCAAAGACAGTGATGACAC
>CAYGFJ010000006.1:0-16001 GCA_964349115.1 uncultured Francisellaceae bacterium | reverse complement strand
GACACTGAACATCCCACAGCAAAAAAGCCCTGCCAACCACACCGATGGCACTCGCACCACCTCACGCCAATGGGATTTGAAAATATGATACAAACGCAAATCAGAGCGTTTGAATTCAGGAGGATTTTTTAAAAAACGCAGGATGAGCACCCACAGGACAAAAGCAATCCCAGCACATCCAAACATCAGTGGACGCCAGCCAAAATGGAGGAGCAAGGTCGGTGAAATCGTCTGACCCACTGCGGTTAGAAGCATGCTTAACATTTCCCCCAGGCCCACAAAAACAACGAATATAGCACTTCTGAACCAAGAAGCGGCGGCGTAGACCATCCCCACAAAAGCAAAACCAGCGCCAAGACCCGTGACAAAACGCGCGAGAATGGCCAAGTAAAATGAAGGGCTGCCTGCAAAACACAACAGACCCAGAACAAACAGCGTGATGGCCAGGCGCACCACTTGTTTCATCCCCATTGCATCAAACAAAAATCCAGCGGGAATCTGTACCAGAATATAGCCATAAAAAAAGCCAGAAGACAGCACCCCCACTTCAGCTGAACTCAGCGAAAAAGAATGCGCCCAGCCCTCCGCCATTAAATTGCCAGAGACTTGCATAAAAAATTGGAAAAACGAAAAAAACACCATGAGGCCCCACATCAGGAGCCCTTGTTTTGCAATCTTCAGAACCCGCCCCCTTGAATCAAGCCCAACAAGGCTTCTTCGGACAATTTGCCACTCATTTCACCCCCAGACAACAGATCGGCAGCCAGGTCTTTTTTGTCTTTGTGCAGAGCGACAATTTTCTCTTCGATGGAATTTTTCATGATGAGACGATACACCGTGACGGGGCGTTGCTGTCCCATGCGATGGGCGCGGTCTGCGGCTTGATCTTCCACAGCAGGGTTCCACCAGGGGTCTAGAATAATGACATAATCGGCCGCGGTCAGATTCAACCCCGTTCCACCCGCTTTCAGGCTAATTAAAAAGAGGTCCCCCTCACCCGCCTGAAAGGCATCAACCGACTTCCGCCGATCATTGATGGGGGTTGCCCCATCCAGGTATTGATAGACAATACCTTCTTCATTCAACAAGGCTCTGACCTGAGTTAAATACCGCACAAACTGGCTGAACACCAGCACTTTGTGTTTATTGTCGATCATATTCTTGACCAGGGCCAAAAAGGTTTTGAGCTTGCTGCTTTCAATGTCCATGTTCTCGTCCACCAAATTGGACGCACAGCAGGCCTGACGCAGGCGGGAAATCTCAGCCAAAATACCAAAGCGCTTCGAGCCACCATCGGTCGCCTCCATGTTTTGAATCCGCTCCAGCGCTTGGATTCTCACTGCTTCATAAAATGCAGTTTCCTCTGGGCTGGGCTCAATCACAATGGATTGCTCAATTTTGGCGGGCAATTCAGGCAAAACTTCGGTTTTGGTCCTTCGCAAAATATAGGGAGAAACAATATTTTTAAGCGCCCGTTTGGCCGTGACATCGCGATCTTTTTCGATGGGGCCCGCAAAGCGCTCCTGAAAATGTTTTAAACTGCCCAAAAGCCCGGGGTTTAAAAACTTGAAAATGCTCCACAATTCCCCCAAGTGATTTTCAATCGGCGTTCCGGTCAGGGCCATTCTCGCAACACTGTTGAGTTGTGTTGCATATTTCCAACGCTGGGTGTTTGAATTTTTGATAGCTTGGGCTTCATCCAAAATTACCATCTGCCATTGCTTCTGCAACAACACCTCTCCCGACTGATGCAATAAGCCATAACTGCAAATCAGAATATCCATTTTTTCAAGCGACCCAATCAGCGCTTCCCGATTGCTGGCATGATGCAGAATATGCGGGCGAAGCGTGGGGGCAAAGCGCGCCAACTCATCCAGCCAACCAAAACAAACTGAAGTGGGGGCCACCACCAAACAAGGGCCGCGCGGCGCATGATTGAGTAAGACAGCAATGGCCTGAACGGTTTTGCCCAAGCCCATGTCATCGGCCAAACAGGCCCCAATTTCCCACTCTGCCAAACGGGACAAGTAGGCAAACCCTTCGTGTTGATAATCTCTCAACTCCGCCTGCAGCGTTGAGGGCAGAACAGGTCGATACGCTGTCATGGCTTTGACTTTTTGGAGGTGGGCCGCCCAGGCCTTGTCTTGTTCAAAAGCCCCTGCTTCTTCAGCCAACTCACGAAACCCTTCTGTGCTTAAGTGATACAATTTGTTGCCGTCGGACATGGATTTTAAGTCTTCCAGTTGTTTCTTAAATTTGTCCGTTAAAGCCAAAAACTCGCCACTGCCCAGAGGAATAAAACGATCACGCGACCCCTCTAACAACTCCAGCAAATTTTTAATGCTGAGGGTTTTGCCCTCGTCAATTTCCACAACCCCTTCATATTCAAACCAGTACGAACTGCCCTTGACTGACAGAGACAAGTTTCTGGAAGAAATAGATTTTTTGACCTTTAAGGTTTCACCTTTTGGCCACTCAATGATAAGGGGATAGCTTTGCTTATATTCTTCCAATGCCAATAAAAGCTCGAGGCTTTCTTCAAGCGATTCAAAGTGCAACTCTTCGTTCATTCTCCCGCCTCGTTCGAGCAGCACAGTGCATTCTGTCGAAAATTGGCGAAGTGCTTGCTCTTCTTCTTTAAAGTCTCTTTGTACTTTTTCTTTACTCTTGAGGTCTAAAGGATCTTTCTTGATGATCATACTTCCTGGACCCTGTGCCGCACGAAAATAAGCCCCCTGCGACCCAAAAGGACGCACCCAGATATTGACGCTGAGCCCCTCTTCCATCGGCAGCAAATGAATACAAGGCGTGACATCCCCTGGCACCACGGGCAAATTGTCGTCCTCAAGCGCTGATTCAATGTGAATGGAGGTGTTGGCATGGCAAATCATTTCAACCACGCGATCTTTGGCCTGAGGGGGCAAAGTGACTCCTTGCTTGGTCACGATATTGGCCAAAGCCACGGCTTCTTCTCCAAAATGCACCACCTGATAACGATTGGGTGTTTCTTTAATTAGCAAAACAGACTCTTGTTCAGCAAAATGATTCAAAGACAAGCGATATCCTTGGGCGACCGCTTCAACGAGCAACGACAACTGTCCCTTGATCAACTCAATGGGTACTGCATGATTTTGACTATGAAAGACAAGAGGATGGCCAATTAGTGCATTTAAAACAGTGGCTGCATTCCAATAAAATTCGTCCCCTCCATACCAACCCCCCGTTTGACGACGCAAGCCTTTGATGGCCATGCGATCTTGTGAGGTCAAATAATCCAGCTTGGGGTCTCCCACATGAAAGCGTTTTAAAGCAATGGCTTTTCCACCTGTCCAGCGTCCTGTTTTACTCAACACTTGTTCTGCGACCTCAATGGTGACCCGCTCAGGATTAACAAACCAGGCCAAACGCCGACTGCCCTCTTTTCGCGCCTCCCCTTTTTCTGCGGGGTTGGATTTCAACAAAACGGCATGCAAGCGATCTACGGTATATTCCCAAATGGACTTGGGTTGTAAAATCTTTCCAAAACGAAATGCTCCAAAAGGCGCTTTTTCATCGAGAAAAGAACGAGCTGCGAGATGGGTTGGCTCTGCCATGACAATCAATTCTGCATAAAGCTGTGCGGGCAGAAATTCTCCTCGTGTGTCCAGTTCAAGAAAGCGCTCTACAAATATTTCCTTCATGCGAATCAAAAGCGTGTCATCCAACAAAATCCCCAACCAGTCAAACAGCGCATGCAAAAAAGGCTGTTTGGGGTGTTGAGAAACTGGAATATTGCGCAAACACTCAGAGGCTGCCCTTCGGTCACTCAACTTCAGCTGAACAAAGCCATCCAGGAGATTGCCCAGATAAAATTGATCCACCTCTCTAAAACTGTTGACCACCACCCCTGCACTCTTCAACTGCGCTGGCGTAGAGTTGCCATACAACAGCGCCATACAATACAACACCGCATGAAGATTGGCCCGAACCCATTCATGCGGAGCTGTGACCATTGCATTTTTAAAGTTTTTTTTGGCCAAGGCATAGTGCTTCATAGACAACAGAGGGGCCTCTTCAAACAAAGCAATCGCGCCCATCATCTCAGGTAAAAAATAAGCTTTCTCAGAGTCAAAGGCGCGAGAACACTCAGCTATTTTGGTCTTGATGTATTCGGGGCCCTTCAAATACAAATTGATTTGCAGAAATCGCCCCATCAAAATAAGCAGATGATCCAAACCACATTCAATGGCAACCGCTATCCAATCCGCGCTTCTCAGCAAAACCACCCATGTATCAAGATCAGGGGGAAAGTTGGGATGCATCACTGCAATATACCCTTGCAACTTAGCATGCAAGAGCAAAACCTGAATGATGGGATGCCGCGTCTTGACCCACTCAGGATCTAAATCATAATCAAAAGTGACATTTCTAATGCACATCAACCAATGCGCCAACCAAGTGGGATGGTGAGTTGAAGTCGCTTGACTTAATAAGTCCCCATCACGATTGGTATAAATGGCAAGGTGAACAGCACGCATATTTGAAGGCTCGTCAGAGCCTAAATAATTCTGATACCCTGCTGCACTGTCATAGGATTGCACAATCTCCAAATTTGACGCCGCATCTGGATTGTCAGGCGACACAGCATCTGCTGAAATGCGATGAATCAGCTCATGCTCACAATTAAATGCATCATCCAGCAGCCCCTGATACTTGAGATGCAAAAGAATCGGCGACAAGACCGCCTGACTGACCACTTTGTTGAGCAAGCGCAACCCTGAGCGCGCTATACAGTGATAGAACTCTGTTTTTTCATTTTTTCTGGTGCAAAACAACAAGGCTTTGATCTGCATGATGCGTTTATAAAAATGCGATTCCTTTTCATAAATCTCATACAATGACTGATTCATGATACCCCTCCGTCCGCTTAACCAAACAAATGCACAAACACCATCATGAATGCGGCAGGGAAGAGGCCCAAAATCAAGAGGGCCCAGGCGTTGATGTTGATGGCCAAGAGGCCCCAACCGCCATTGAGCTTGAAGTGAAGGGAATCACTGCCGTGGTCGAAGTAAATGGCTTTTAAGACTTTGAGGTAATAGGCGGCAGCGACAACTGACATCACCAGGGTGAAGACTGCAAGGCCAGTGTGCCCTTGGTTGAAGAGAGAGGCCACAACCAAAAATTTGGCTTCAAAGCCGATCAAAGGGGGCATGCCCAGCAAAGACAGCATGACGATTAGAAAGAGAAAGGCGATGTAAGGGCGGTGTTGGTGGAGACCTTTCAAGTCTTCCAGATTCACAATGTCACGATTGAAATTGAGGAGGAGACCGAAAGCAGCAGCGCTTGCAGCAGTGTAAGTGACGGCATAAAAAAGGGCACTGGTATAGCCTTCTGGACTCACCAGCGCAAAGGCCAAAAAGACAAGACCCATATTGGCGACGGTGGAATAAGCCAGCAGTCGACGCAGGCTTTTTTGGACCAGGGCGAGACAATTGCCAAGCACCATGGATAGCACCCCCAAAGTGAACAACACATGTTGTCCCATCAGCGCGCTGTGACCCAAGGCGCCCAAGAAGATCCGAACAAACAGCGCAATCACAGCCAGTTTTGGGACGCAGGCCAAATAGGCCGTGACCGACAACGGTGCGCCTTCGTAAACATCAGCAATCCACATGTGGAAAGGGACAATCCCCAACTTAAAGGCAATGGCCGCCAGGATCATGACCAAGAGCACGAGGTCAGTGGAAGTAACGCCCGTATTCGCCAAAACCATGGCAATTTGTGGCAGCTCCAAGCTGCCCGTCAGGCCGTACAACAATGAAAAACCAAACAGCAAAAAGCCCGAAGCCATCGCCCCCATCACAAAATATTTGATGGCCGCCTCCCCACTTTTGGAGGAGTCGCGCTTCAACGCAATTAAGGCATAGAGCGGCAGGGACAAAAGCTCTAAGCCCAAATACAAAGTGAGCAAACTCATGGCCGACGCAATCACCATGCCGCCCAAAAGCGAGAAGAGGGTTAAAAAGATGAACTCACTGCGCAAATGCTCAAATTCATCTCGCGACTTGGCATACGCCAAGATCAAGAAAACCAAAGTCACCATGACTTCTTTCATTAAGACTGCAAAAGGGTCCAGGAGATACTGGCCATTAAACAAAACCTGAAGAACCACTGATTTTTCAGCATGAAGGCTGACAAAGACAAAGACGAGAAGAAGTTCGGACAGATAAAACGTGAGGCTTTTTTTGCCTGTTAAAAAGAGGTCGATCAACACAATCAGCGTGAGGCCGCCCAACAGCGCGATTTCCGGCAGGGCCGGTTCACAGAGAACCCATTGATTTAGCATAGAGGGCATCCTTTCATCACAATATTAACAAGGTTGGTTGACGCAGCGTCAGACAAATTCAAGATAAAGTGCGGATATACCCCAAAGTACACAACGGGGACGGCGAGCAAAATCATCATCAGCCATTCGGACCAGGAGAGGCCGCTCCCCAGACTTTGCGTCTGCGGGAGGTTTACTGCCTGCTCAGACACGTCCTCGCTGCGCTGCGGAACTCGCATCAGCAAACCTCCCGCAGACGCAAAGTCTGTACCAGACGTCTCACCAAAAATAACGCGCTTGACCAGCCACAGCATGTAGGCCGGGCTCACAATCAGAGTCAGGGCAGCCACAAACGCCACCCAGAAATTGGCATGCATGGCCGCCAGGATCACAAAAAACTCTCCAATAAAACCGCTGGTGCCCGGCAGGCCGACATTCGCCATACAAAAGAGGACGAAAAAGGCCGCCAAGACGGGCATGGTTTTCGCCAAACCTTGATAATCACTGATCAAGCTGGAGCCGCAACGCGCAGCCAAAAGCGCCACCAAAATAAAGAGCCCACCTGATGCAAAAGCATGGCTCAGCATTTGGAAGATGGCCCCTTGTAAACTCAAGACTGCTGCGGCATGGGCTGTTTCAGAAGCGCTGGTGTGTTCGCCCATGATCATCATCACCATGAAGATCCCCAGCATCACAATCCCCATGTGGGAAATAGAGGAATAAGCAATCAGGCGTTTCATGTCTTTTTGGACAATCGACGCAAAGCCTACATACACAATGGCAATCAAGGCGAGAACCACCATGACCCACACCAAACCAGGATGAATGGCTGGAGTCAGTGGCAAATTGAAACGCAAAAATCCATAGGCCCCGTTTTTAAGCATCAACACCGCCAAAGCAATGGCCCCTCCAGCAGGCGCTTCTGCAAACAAGTCCGCAAACCAGGTATGAAACGGCCACATCGGCATTTTGACGGCGAAAGCAGCGAACAGTCCCAGAAAAATCCAGTCTTCTTGTCTTTGGGTCAAAACCAGAGTTTGCCAGGTGTTGATGTCAAAACTCGCACTGCGCAAGTACAAATAAATAAACGTCAACAAAAGCAGCAAAGAGCCCAGTAGATTGTAAAGAAAGAATTTCATGGCCGCGTGACTGCGCCGCTCACCCCCCCAGACGCCAATCCCGAGGAAAATCGGCAGCATCGACGCTTCCCAAAAAAAGTAAAACAATAAGGCGTCTTCGGCCGCAAAAATGCCATTCAACAATCCAGTTGAAAAGAGAAAAATGGCCAAGTATTCAGCCACTTTTTCTTTGTTATGACTCCACGCTGACAGGACAATGATGAGATTGGTAAAACAAGTGAGCAGGATAAACAAGAGGGAAATCCCATTGACCCCCAGCGAATAATGGCTGTTTAAGAGGGGGATCCAATGGTGGTATTCCGTTAATTGAAGAGTGTCTACACTCACATCAAAATGCTGATACAAGGGGATACAAAAACCCAGAATGACCACCGAGGCCAAAAGCCCCAGGCTTTTTAAAACCGCAGCTGAGCAATGCAAGCGGCCCAAAACGAGGATCAACATCCCCGAGAGCATCGGCAACCAGATCAAAATACTCAATAAATGTGACAGCATTGTTTTATCCTAGCCATGAAACCAAATCAAAACGAGCATCACAAACAGGCCCAGCACCATTGCAAAAGCATAGTGATACAAAAAGCCCGTTTGCCATTTTCTAAAAAGACGTCCCAGTCCTACAAAGGTTTTGCCTGGGCTCTCCACACAAGCGCGGTCGATGAGAAAGACATCGCCCACTCGGTAAAACACCAGGCCTACAATCCTTGCGCCAAAGGTGCACAGGGCATCGTAGGTGAGGTCGATAAAATACTTATTCAGCAAAAAGCCGTGAATCCAAGATAGGCGCCGTGCCAAAAATGCGGGAATGGCCGGCATGCGGACGTATAAGAGATAGCTCAACACAATGCCCAAAAAGGCAAGTAGACAAGGCCAGTCGAGCACATTGACTGCAAAGAATTGCCCCACATTGTGGTAGCTGGCTGAAACCACTGCCATCGCAGGATGAGAGGGCAAAACCAAAAGGCTGTTGCCAAAGAAACCGCTGACCGTATCATGCAAGAAAAATGCTCCAACCAGTACAGAGGGGACAGCCAAAATCAGTAAAGGCAGGGTGATGGTCCAGGGAGACTCTTTCACATGATGAAAGGCTTCAAGGCTCATCCGCGTTTTGCCGTGAAACACCAAAAAGAACATGCGAAAAGTATAGAGGGCTGTAACGATTGTTGCCGCCACCACCAACACAAAAGCAAAGTGATGACCGGGAACCGTTGCCGCTTGCACTGCATCAATGATCATGTCTTTTGAGAAGAAGCCTGCAAAGGGAGGGATGCCACACAGCGCCAGGGCACCCATCAGCATACAGACATAAGTGATGGGCATTTTTTTCCAGAGGCCGCCCATTTTTCGTATGTCCTGTTCATGATGAAGCGCCACAATCACCGACCCTGCGGCCAGAAACAGCAAAGCTTTAAATGCTGCATGGGTCATCAAATGGAACAACCCAGCTGCATAGGCTGAGGCCCCCATCGCTGTCATCATGTAGCCCAATTGTGACAGAGTGGAATATGCAATCACTCGTTTGATGTCATTTTGGACCATACCCAAGACCCCCATGAAAAAGCAGGTCAAAGCCCCAACAATCAAAACCACACTCAAAGCAGTGCTGGAATATTCAAACATCGGTGACAAGCGAGCCAGCATAAACACCCCTGCAGTCACCATCGTCGCCGCATGAATCAAAGCAGAAATTGGGGTGGGGCCCTCCATCGACCCTTCCAACCAAATATGCAAAGGGACTTGCGCTGATTTGCCCACCGCGCCTGCAAACAGCAAGAGCACCATCAGTGTGATGATGTGGGGTGAGAGCATTGGCGTTGCCGCAAAAACCGTTTGATAATCAAGACTGCCGCAATAGGTCAGCACCATCGCAATGCCCAACAAAAACCCCAAGTCACCCACGCGATTGGCGATAAAAGCCTTCAAGCTTGCATAATTGGCCGCATTACGGTGAAACCAAAAGCCAATCAGCAGGTAAGAAAACAGCCCCACCCCTTCCCAGCCGAAAAAGAGAAGAAGAAAATTATTCGCCATCACCAAGGACAGCATGGCAAAAGTAAATCCGCTGATATAACTGAAAAACCGCGCATATCCCGCATCGCCTTTCATGTATCCCACAGAATAGACATGCACCAGAAAAGAAACGGTGGTCACAATCACCATCATGAACGTCGTCAAGCGGTCGATCAAAAAGCCAATGCTGAAGTGAAGGGTGTCCGCCACTCCAAAATCATAGAGATTGACGACATAGGCAGGGGGATTCGTCTTACAAAAAAAGTAAAACAGATACGCTGACACAGCAAAAGAAATCCCAAGCAAAGGAATGGTGGTGACATTGCTGCCCCGCACTTTGAGATAAGGCCCACACAAGCCCGACAGCAGTGCGCCCAACAAAGGCGCCAAAAGGGCAATCAATAATAAGCTGTTGATGTGAGCGGGCATGCTTATCCTTTCAATTCATCCAAACTGTCCAAATCGATGTTCTTCTTTGTGCGGAAGAGCACCACAATAATGGCCAATCCAATCGCTGCTTCAGCGGCGGCCACCGTCAAAATAAAGAAGACAAACACCTGTCCTGCCAAAGACTGCATAAAATGGGAAAACGCGATCAGATTGGTGTTGACGGCGAGCAAAATCAATTCGATAGACATCAGCAGCAGAATCAAATGCTTGCGATTCAAAATAATGCCCGCAATGCCCAAACTGAACAGCAAAGTTGAAAAGATGAGACAGGCTGAAAGATTCATAAATCCACCATCCTCAAGCGATCGCTCGCTTTGACTTTGACCTGTTCCGCTACTTTTTGGGTCTTCTCATTGCGTGGCTTGGCACGTAAAGTGAGGGCGATGGCCGCGACCATGGCTGAGAGCAAAATCACCCCTGCCAAAACAATGGGGTAAAGATAATAAGAAAACAGACTCATGCCCACTTGCAGCACATTGCTCACGGAAAAATCCCAGTCTGGCACAGGCGTGCCCACTGTCATTGGTTGAATCAAATTGACAAGCAAATAGAAAAACAGCACCGCGATAACCAATGCCAGCGGCCAATACTGAACAAACCCAGGCGTCTTCTCCGCCTTTTCAACGTTTAACATCATCACGACAAACAAAAAGAGCACCATGACAGCACCCACATACACCACAATCAACACCAGCGATAAAAACTCCGCCTCCAGCAACATCCAGATTCCCGCTGTCGCCACAAAGCTCACCACCAAACTCAAAACCGCCTTCACCGGATGCCGAGCGCTCACCACCAACAGCCCAGAAATCGCAGCAATCGCCGCCAAAATCACAAAGAGAACCGTCTCGATCATCAATCCCGCAAGCCCAAAAAATTTCGGCCATTCTATCTCATCAAGAAATGCGGAGCAACGCGCAGTCGGTAAAGCGCGCTGAGTCATAGGGAGGGCACCAAAAGCGTCTTGACGCATCTTGTGCCGTAAATTTCATTGACATTCAGCGGCACAAGATTTACATTAACGCATCTTGTGCCCCCGATAGAGCTGACATGCGCGAATTTCCTTTTGTTGGAAGAGAAGATGAGTTAAAGAGTTTAGCCGATTTGACCCAAAAAAAATCATCCAGTTTAGTTGTCCTAAGAGGCAGAAGGAGAATAGGCAAGAGCCGATTGGTGGAAGAATTTGCAAAAAAATATCGCTGTCTCAGTTTTGCGGGTGTTGCACCCACAGAAGAGATTACCGCACAACTGCAAAGAGAAGAATTTGCGAAGCAGCTTTCAACAAACTTACAGGCTCCACAATTACTTGCCAATGACTGGAGTGACCTTTTTTCTGGCTTGGTACGAGAGACAGCAAAAGGACGGGTGATTATATTTTTTGATGAAATCTCCTGGATGGGCTCAAAAGATCCGCTGTTTCTGGGGAAGTTAAAAAATGCCTGGGACACAGAATTGAAGAAAAATCCAGAGCTCATTTTAATTTTATGCGGCAGTGTCTCATCATGGATCGATGAAAACATTTTAAAAAGCACAGGCTTTTTTGGGCGGCTTTCATTGGTTTTAGATTTAGAGGAACTCAGCGTTCCTGAGTGCAACAAGCTATTCAATGAAATCGGCTTTCAGGCTTCAGCAAATGAAAAATTTAAAATCTTATCAGTCACCGGTGGGATTCCTCGATATTTAGAGGAAATCAAACCCGACCGTCTTGCTGATGAGAACATAAAAGACCTGTGTTTTGTAAAGCAGGGCGTTTTATTTCGAGAGTTTAAAGAGATTTTTATTGATATTTTTGCCAAACGCAGCGGGGTCTATCAAAAAATAGTTGAAACATTGGTCAGTGGTGATAAAGAGTTTCCAGAGATTGTAGAGCGCATTGGAATGTCCAAAAATGGACATGTCAGCGAATATCTTGAAGATTTAATTTTATCAGGGTTCATACGGCGAGATTATACTTGGAATGTGAAAGGGCCTAAAGAATCAAAGCTAAGCCGTTATAGACTCTCCGACAACTACCTGAGGTTTTATCTTAAATACATTGAAAAGAATAAAAACAAGATCGCCAGCAAGCATTTTAATAGCAAATCCTTATCCACTCTACCAGGCCTTGATAGTATTATGGGCTTGCAGTTCGAAAATTTGGTTTTAAATAATCGCAGTTTTATTTGGAAGAAGCTAAACATTTACCCTGAGGATATCGTCACAGACAACCCCTATTTTCAGAGGCAACAGCTTAGAAAAATGGGCTGCCAAATTGACTATTTGATCCAAACAAGAACAAATGCCCTGTATGCCTGTGAAATTAAGTTTTCGAAACAAGAAGTGAGGCCAGAGGTCATTTCAGAAGTAAAACAAAAATTAGATCATTTTTACTTGCCCAAGGGTTTTTCAATTATGCCCGTATTAATACACGTCAACGGAGTCAGCGACTCAATCAACGATGAGCAATTTTTTAGTCATGTCATCAATTTTTCAGAACTATTGGAATCATAAAGGGCCAATTCAACCGTGAAGTGCATTTAGGGCTTGTGTTGTGAAATCGTCTTCCATTATAATTTTGGTCAATGGCCATTATCCAAATTTGGTCATTGGTCATTGACCAAATTTATTTTTGAGGAGGGAAGCCAAATGAATCCAGTGGTTGCGCTGCATAATATGCATCGAGAAGGGCGAGATGCTTTTCTTGCAATGGACCCTCAATTACGTCAGTTAAAGCTGCGTCCTTATTCTTACTCACCGCCTTTGTTGGAGAATTTACCGACTGCTCTCTCGGGAATTTATACCTTGAGCGGAGGGCGGCAAATTGGCAAAACGACGCTCGTCAAACAGTGGATGCTGAAATTGTTGGCGCAGGGCGTAGATCCGAGGGCCATTGCCTTTTTGTCAGGGGAAATACTGGATGACCACCACGCATTGCTGCAGGCCATGCGCTTGGAATTGGATGAGATGCCCAAAGAAAAGCTGTGCTTTCTTGCCATTGATGAAGTGACCTATATCCAGGGTTGGGACAAAGCCATTAAGTATGCAGCAGATGCAGGGTTGTTCGAGCGCTGTGTTGTGCTGTTGACGGGCTCTGACATTAGCTTAATACGCGATGCACGGATGCGATTTCCGGGACGTCGTGGCACAGCGGATCAAGTCAATTTTCATCTCTACCCCCTGTCTTTTTGCGAAACGCTCAATTTAAAGGGTCGCGATAAAACGAATGTGGATGTGCTGTTTGCTGCATTTCAAGAATATCTGGTCCATGGCGGTTATCTGACTGCGATCAATGATATGGCGAGCCATCAGCGCATTTTGCCTGCAACCTTGGTCACTTACTCAGACTGGATTCGTGGAGATATGTTAAAGCGTGGCAAGCAGGAACATTATCTCAAAGAAGTCTTGTCTGCCATTCAAAAGCGTCAGGGTTCGCAATTAAGCTGGCATGCGTTGGCCCGCGACTTGTCCATTGATCATCACAAGACGGTATCCGACTATGTTTGTTTGCTGGAAGATATGGATGTTTTGTTTGTTCAATCTGTGCTGCTGGAAGACAAGCTGACAGCCGCTCCGAAAAAAGCAAAGAAAATCATTTTTGCGGACCCTTTCATTGATCACGCTGTACGGGCCTGGATCAATCCAGGCATGGCCAACCCGATGGATATCAATCCACACCTCGTGGAATCCACCGCCATCAGCCATTATCGTCGACATTATCCCACTTATTACATTAAGGCAGCGGGGGAAGTGGATATTGCCTATGTCGATCAAGGTCAGTTTTGGCCCGTTGAGGTCAAATGGACGCGGCAACTGCATCCCAAAGATTTAGCACAGGTGGTTAAGTACTCTCGTGCGAAAATCTTAACCGCTTTAAAAGAACCGGGGCTCATTCTCTCAACACCGACAGAGCCATTGCCTATCGCTTTGATGAATTTAGGCTGATCAAACATGACCCTCCCCATCCACGACCACTTTGACGAAATCGCAGAGCTGCTGTCTTCCCATTCTGTGATTTTGGTGGCGGGGGAAACGGGGTCAGGCAAGTCGACGCAGTTACCCCAACTCTGTTTGAAGCTGATGCCCGAGGCGCGGATTGGGCACACTCAGCCGCGGCGGATTGCAGCAAAAGCGGTGGCAGCGCGGGTGGCGGAGGAGTTGAAGACGCCACTCGGGCAGATTGTTGGCTATCAAGTTCGATTTGATGAGGCGCTGTCGGCCAACACGCGTATTAAGGTGATGACCGATGGCATTTTGCTGGCGGAAACAGAAGGCGACCCCCTCCTCAAACGGTATGACGTCTTGATTATTGATGAGGCTCACGAACGCTCGCTCAATATTGATTTTATTCTGGGATATGTGAAACAGATTTTGCCAAAACGATCGGACTTGAAAGTCATTATCACTTCAGCGACTTTGGACCATGAACGCCTGGCCGCCCATTTTGGGGCACCGATTGTGGAAGTGGCGGGACGGACCTATCCCATTGAAATGCGCTATGCACCTTTGCCGGGGAGGGAAAAGCAAAACGCCTTGTATCAGGCTGTGTTGGCCAATTTAGTCAGGCTGCAAAATGAAGCCCGAGGCGATACTTTGATTTTTCTGCCGACGGAACGGGACATTCGCGAAATGCGAAAACGTCTCTCAGAGCGCTTTCTCCATCACGAAGTGCTGCCTTTGTATGCGCGGCTTCCACTCTCTACCCAGCAAAAAGTCTTTCATCCTGGGCAGGCACCCCGCATCATATTGGCCACCAATGTGGCGGAGACCTCCCTCACCGTGCCACGGATTCGCTATGTCATTGATTCCGGCTTGGCGCGAGTCAGTCGTTTTCACAGTGCACTTAAAATTCAACGCTTGCCGATCGAGGCCATTTCCAAAGCCAATGCCAAACAGCGGGCAGGTCGCGCGGGGCGAACCATGCCCGGAGTGTGTGTTCGCTTGTATGAAGAAGAGGATTTTCAAAATCGGCCAGAATTTTTAGAGCCCGAGATTCTCCGCACCAATTTAAGCGCTGTTATTTTGCAGATGATGAAGTTGAATTTGGGTGATATTCGGCGGTTTCCGTTTATCGAAGCGCCGCCCCATCATTTGATTGAGGAGGGGTATAAGGAACTCTTTGAGTTGCAAGCGGTGTCGCGCAGCCCTTGGTGTCTGACGCCCATCGGGCGAGCAATGAGTAATTTGCCCCTGGACCCACGCCTCGCGCGGATGGTGATTGCAGGGGAGAAAAATCACTGTCTCCACGAAGTTTTGACCATTGTCAGTCATTTAAGTGTGCAAGACCCTCGCGAAATTCCTGAAGAAGGGGCGGAAAAAGCCAAAGTGATGCACCGTCGGTATGATCATCCAGAGTCTGAGTTTTTGAGTATTTTGAATCTGTGGACGATGGTGCATGCTGAGACGGAAGGGGCTTCCACCAATCAGTTTCGGCGGTATTGTGAAGGGCATTATTTGTCGTTTAATCGGATGCGGGAATGGCAAGGGGTGTATGCGGAAGTGGCTGCGCAGCTTAATCTGATCCCCCCTGCCCCCCTTGGCGCAAGCAAAGCTTGCAAGGGGGGATTCAATCCCCTCATTCATCAGTCTCTGCTGACAGGAACCCTCCATTTCATCGGTTTTTACGACGATGAAAAACAATGCTACCGCGGCGCAGAGAGCAAATTGTTTTCCATCTTCCCCGGCTCAGCTTTGGCAAAAAAGAAGTTCAAATGGCTGATGGCTGAGAGTTTGATGGAAACCACCAAAACCTATGCCCGAATGATCGCAAAAATCGACCCCGCTTGGCTGGAGCCCTTGGCGCGTCATCTTTTAAAATACCAATATGCAGCGCCCTATTATGATGTGGCCTCAGATGAAGTCAGAGCCTTTGAGTCGGCTTTGCTGTATGGCATGCCGGTGGTCAGCCGACGGCGAGTCTCGTTTGCCAAGCGGGATCCTGTTCTATCGCGGGAAATTTTTATTCGTGAGGGCCTGGTGCCTGTGACCATGGAAGGAGGGAAATTCCTCCTCGAAAACCAGGCAACGCATGCCAAATTGAGAACCTGGGAAGCCAAATTACGCCGGCTTGGCATTGCGCCTTCTTCTGAGGAATGGGAAGCGTTTTATGAATCTTGCTTGCC
>CAYGFJ010000005.1:0-19640 GCA_964349115.1 uncultured Francisellaceae bacterium | reverse complement strand
CGGCAGCCCAGTATTACTCCTGCCACGCCAGCCCAAAAGGCGATGGGATCGTGTTTTCTGTAAAAGTTGGCAAAGGATACAGCAACTCCTATCATTTGTAATAAAGGCGCGTTATTTCTTCCTGACATGATGGTTCTCCCTGTTTTTCAATGGGAGCATTATGAAAGAATAATTATTTTGCTTTGTGTGAAAATGGTAAGGCGTTTGTAAGGCTTTGTAAGTTTAACCCGTCACCGCTGTGAAACGGAGGGTGAAGACAGCGCCTTTGAGGCTTTCGCTTTCTGTGACACTGACGTCGCCCTGATGGAGGTCAACGATCCGTTTAACAAGGGCCAGGCCCAAGCCATGTCCAGACAAAGATTTGTTGCGGCTGGCGTCCAATGAAACAAAGGGTTCGAAAATCTTTTGACGGTCGGCTTCGCTGATGCCCGAGCCATCATCAGCCACTTCGACAATGATGGCATCGCCCGCTTTGGACAGGGTGATTTCGATGCGACTTTTGGCGTAACGATAGGCATTGGAGACAAGATTGTCCATTAGTTTTTGGAAATAAACGGGGGTCATTTGAATGAGGGTCGGCGCTTCTGCTGTTGTATCGTGAAACTGGAGGGTGATGTGTGTATGTTGATGGGCCTTGATGTCGTTCAAGACAGTAGGCAAAACTTCTGAAAGCGTGATGCGCGTTGATTCCAGTTTGAAAGAATGGGTATCAAATTGTGCATAAAGCAGAAGTTCCCCTACCAAAGACTCAAGCTCTCCAAGCTCGGCCTCTGCGCATTCTAAGTAAGGTCTAATGGCTTTACGACTTTTGCTTTCGTGAATCAAGGTCAAGGCAAAACGAAGGCCCGACAGCGGAGTTTTCAATTCATGGGACACGGCCTGGGTCAAGTCTTTATGCGAACGAAGCAAAGCTTGAATGCGGGTGCCCATGATTTTGAGATTGTTGTAGAGCAGGGACAGTGCACCAAAGCGCTGAACTTTCACATCAAAGGAAAATCGGCCTTCTCCATACGCCGTGGCCATGTGCCCCAACTTGACTAAATCTCGCGAGAAGGGATAAACCGACACAAACATTAAAAACGACAAAAACCCTAAAACAGCACACAGCGCCCACAGATTAAAGTGGGTGAGAAACCAAGGGTATGGATAAGGCCCAATCATCAGCACTTGTGTGGGAGAATATAAATTATAAAAATTAAGCACCACATTCAAATTGACTGATAAATCACTCGCATAATGAAATTGCTGCAAATAGGTTTGCAATTCTGGTGCTTGTGCATTCAAAGGGTGCAGCGCCACAGGAATTCCATAGTCTTGACTAAAGGTTGTGAGAACAGCCTGTACATTTTGCTGAGGGTGCGCTTGAATCGTACGTTTTACAAAATGAAGCAACCAGCTCTGTTGCATCTGATGATTCACATCCTGTGAGGGTTGCAGTACTTGCATGAGGATCTCATGACTGTGGCCAATGCGTTGATACGCTGCACTGTAATAGCCCTCGCCTTGGTTGGTCATGGGTGCATGAAACAACGAGAGTGTTCCGACGACTTCTCCCTCCTCCAAGCGATGGAATTGGGAGGGGGTCAAAGACACAGAGGACAGGGGCTCGATACGCAATGCATAGTGAGGGGCTGTCGGCGTGAGCCCTTGTAAAATGGTGGGCCACTCACTTTGTGGCTGACCCGCTAATGCGCTTTCAACATAACGGAAAACGGAACCGGACATTCCCACAGCAAGCCCGTTCACAATTCTGTCCATCATGAAACTGCTGTAGACAAAGACATTGCTCCAATACAAAGACACCAGCAACACCACCAGCAACATCAGGAGGTAAAAGCGTATGAAGAGTTTTAGCATGAAGATTCCCAGGCTTCTGTGGCAAACAGATAGCCTTTGCCCCATACCGTTTTAATGCGGGTGGGGGCTTTGAGGTCTTCTTCAAATTTTTTGCGAAGACTGACAATCAAGACATCAATGGCGCGGTTCACCCCATCATAATCAAAGCCCCGCAGGGCTTGACTGATTTGCTCACGATTGACGGGACGGCCTTTATGATCAGCCAGAAAATACAGCAGCTCAAATTCTTTATGTGAGAGATTGATATGTTGTTCTCGCCAATAAACGCTTTGACTTGCGGGGTCCATTTTAAGTTGACCCACTTCCAGCGTCGTTGGCTGAATCCGACCTTCTTTCCGTCGAAACAGCGCTTCAATCCGCGCCAGCAGAACGCGCGGGTCAATGGGTTTTCTCACAAAATCATCCGCCCCTTCAGACAGCCCTGTGATTTCTAGTTCATCGTCAGTTTTTGCCGTTAAAATAAGGATCAGCCCATCATAATATTGCCGCGCCTCACGACAAATCGTGAGTCCATCCATTCCCGGCAACATCAAGTCTACAATCACCAAGTCCGGCTGCAGCTTCAAAATACGTGCCAAACCTCGGTCCCCTTGCGACTCTACCATCACTTTAAAGCCATGCTTCGTCAAATAGTCTTGCATCAGCTTCGCAAGCCGCGTGGCATCTTCAATAATCAAAATCTGTTTTGTGTTCATCGCCCGATAGTATGAGTGACCCTGCCCCAGGGATCAAGCATTAAAATGCGATGCAGGTGGCTAAAGAAGTGTTTGATCGCTTTGACTTACTGCAAGCTTTTTCAACTGATGGGCGCTCTCGATGCCTTTGACTGGCAAGGCTGTGTCACTCAAAAGGCCAATTTGGACTAAAACGGAAGCTTGGTCCCAGTAAATGTGTTCACTGGCCACTTTGTATTCTTTAAACCCAATAATGGCGACCAAAGGGATTTCTACTCGTTTGTGTGTTGGGGGCACGCCAGGCAAGATCCAGGGCATGGGAATGCTGTGCGTAAACTTAAAAATCAACTCATCCACAATCTGTGTTTCTCCCACCGTTCTGGACAGCAATTCTGTTTCTGTGTCCGGAGGCAATCCGGGAAGAAAGCAATGGAGGTAGAAATCATGCACGCCTTGTTGACCTTGGCCCCCAATCGCCACAGCCACATTGTGCACATGAGGGGCATCCGTCATCGTTTTCATGGTTTCATGAACATTGTGTTCTGCAAACTCTGCTTGAGTATGCCGATCCCAAATGTCGACTAATTTTTGTTGATGTGAAGTAAGCAAAGGAATCTTGGTATATGTGAAGTGGGATGATTATACGCATATATCCTTATCTTTTTCAAAGCCCAGAGCATTTCTCTAGCGCCCTCAATTTTTATGATCTTACAAATCCGTCCAATCACCCATTATGCTGACCCAATCCTGAAACTCATCCCTAAAGAGGAAGTCCCTCGTCTATCTTGTGGATAATATAGGGCTGCCTACGACTGCAGCAGCCTGAAAACCAAGGGGTGGCGCTGGCTGCCATTCGCCTTGCCAGGTTGCGACCACACTCCATCACCCCTGTATACATACCCATAACAATCGACTCCAAGCCCAAGCCCCCTAAAAGCGTGGCATACAAAGAGGCGCTGACTGCAGCAATGGGCATGATCACTTCAGCAGGAAACTCAAATATTTCCGTATTCACGGGCGGCGTTTTGCGTGCAACGACCGCGCCCACCCCTCCAATAGAGCTTCCGAACGTAAACAGTAGCATCAGTATCAGGGGAAGAAGAGGCATTCTTTTGAGAATCTCAGCCCCGCTATTAAAGCTGCATAATGCTAAAGGAAACGTGCCCACTGACCCTAAAACCCCAAACGACAGCAGCAATGCTGGAGATGGATCTGCCACTTCAAACCAATTTTTGAGGATAATTCCTGGTGCCGCATACGCAGAATCGATGACCACATAGCTGTACAGCAGTGCATTCATTGTAATGAGCGTCAGCTCTGCCTTTTTGCACATCGTTCCAGTTGCAAAATCATCTTTAATTTTGTCCAGCCTGGCTGGCAGATTAATTGCATTATGCGCATAGGTAAGGACCCTAAAAATAAAGAGAAAAAGCCCAATGCTCAAGCTGATATTTTCAGAATATTTAAGAACATTTTTGCACCCCTCATGCGCACCGGTAAACATAGGCGCAGAGGCAAAAGGACTAAAAGAAACCAGAGCGGTTTGTGCAAAACCCCGAGGCTTCCACTTTAAATCTAAAAACGTTTTACGTACAAAAGTACCAAAACAGCCACAAGAAAAGCTGGCCATGGTTTGTAAAAACCCAAGATCCAGCCCCAAAGCAAGCAACGCAGGAAAAGCCGCCGCACTCACACTATAAGACAGCACTCCATTCACAGTCCCAATTCCTGCACACACCACTTCACGGCGCCTGCTGTACCGTGGATGCTGCAGCACTGCCCCGGGAACCCGAGTCATGGCACCCGTTTCTGCTACACTTGGAGTAATGATTGGCGTAACGCTTGCTGTGAACATAGTGATAACTTCCCTGTAGTCTCTATACAATGCATGAATGTATCATGTTAATGGTAGAGTAAAAATACCCTAATGTGGAGCAATAAGGAGGAAGGTAATTGAAATCAGTCTGTCGTAATGTATTCGTACGTTTCCGTTTGGATCTGCGGGTGCTCATATGAAGCATACCCAAGTCAGTGGAATCATTGCTGGGGTCTTGGCCGGTGTCTTTTGGGGGACGCCGTTTATTGCTCCCATCGTTTTGCCTGGCTTTACAGCACTACAGGTGACTTTTGGGCGATTCTTTTTCTTTGCACTTGTCAGCATTCTCTTCTTTCCACGAATCTGGCGCGCTTTTCGTGCGTTCAGTGTAGGAGATGTATGGCAAATTTTGTTTTTGAGTGCCTCGGGATTTTGGCTGTATACGTTACTGTTGTTTTATGGCATTCATCTCAGCAACAGCATTGTTGCAGCGCTGGTCATTGGCTGCCTGCCTTTGACCATCACGCTCTTCGGAAAACCGCGTTTTAACACGCAGCTTTGCCTGGGTTTGGTTTTGATTGTCATTGGACTTGCCAGTCTTTTGGTCTTTCCCCTTTTGCACAGCCACCAATCGCTTGCTCTCAGACATTTCAATCCTGTAGGTCTGTTGGCCATTCTGATGGCCTTAATTCTCTGGACTTGGTTTGCCATCAAAAATGCGCACTTCATGTCAAGTCACTTGAATGTCAGCGCCCTCGACTACTCTTCCATGCTCGGCATCATCAGCTTTGTGTGCATTTTGCCCTTTTTTATCCTGAGTGGCGGCCTTCATGCCGTTATGTCCAGCCCGCATGTGGGCACTTACCTCTTCTGGTCTCTTATTTTGGGTTTAGGCGCTTCCTGGATTGCCAATATCCTCTGGGCCTACAGCGCCAAAGTCTGCCCCCCAGCCATCGGCGGCCCTCTCATTGTTTCTGAAACTTTATTTGCCCTGTTGTACAGCTTCATTCTGGAGAAACGTCCCCCCTTCCCCAACGAATTTGTCGCCACCCTGGCCCTTGTTGTTGGTGTAGTACTGAGTATCCGCTCGCAGGGGCGTGCTTTATCCGAGGTGGTTGAAGCAGAAGGCTTTGATCAGGCAGGTGAACAAGCTACCGACCAGGCTGAGGAGCTACTGTGATTTTGCAAATGATGAAAACACGCTGCTTTGCCAACAAACCCAATCAAACCCTTTATGCGGCGTATCACGACCATGAGTGGGGCATTCCCGTTCACGACGACTTGCATTTGTTTGAAATGCTGATCCTGGAAGGGGCTCAGGCGGGGCTCTCTTGGGAGACCGTCTTAAAAAAACGTGAAGGATATCGGGAAGCGTTTTATCATTTTGATCCCATCAAAGTGGCGGCCATGACGGATGAGGAGCTGGAAAACCTTCGATTGAATCCCGCTATTATTCGCAATCGCTTGAAAATCTTTTCAGCCCGTCAAAACGCGCAAGTGTTTTTGGCGATTCAAAAAGAGTACGGCTCATTCGACGCCTATGTCTGGCGATTTGTAAATAACACCCCCATTCGCCACCACTGCCACACCCTGTCCGACCTGCCCGTCAGCACTGCTGAAAGCGATGCGCTGTCAAAAGATCTTCAAAAACGCGGCATGAAGTTCGTAGGTTCGACCATCATGTATGCCTTTATGCAGGCCGTTGGGATGGTCAATGATCATTTGATTGGGTGTTGGGTTTGTCAGCCGTTTGCTCTCGGTCAAGGGAAAGACTAGAATCACGGGGGGTGAGCAGTCATAAAAGCAATTAAAGACACAAAAACGGGAGGTAGGGTATGTCTTATTATCGTGAGTTCCAGGAGGATCTGAGACGCCTTCACGCTGGAGTAGCGTCAACTGACGAGATAACCCGCATGGGCCCTCACCTTGCCGCCCATGGTTTGATGCGCCAGATGACAGGAACTGTGTATAGCCTACCTGCTCCTTTCCCGTCATATCGCGCACCCGCTCCTTCCCCGTCATATCGCGCACCCTCTCCCCCTAGGCGCCCTGCGGAGCCTCCGCGAATTCCAAGCGCCGCGAGGACTGCAACTTCGACAAGCCTGAGGGATACACGAAGCGGTGGAGGCGGTGGAGGCGGCGGAGGTGGAAGTGGAGGAGCTGGAAGCGGAAGTGAAAAACCGCGAGTACGGGAAGTCGCTGTTGCAGCGCCAATTTCCCCCTCTATTTCTGCATCCCTTACACAAATACCCTATAGTGCTTTACGATTCGAGGATAAATTGGGAGAGGGGGGTTTTGGCGTGGTATTCAAAGGGGTGTGGGGTCATGCACCGGTCGCCATTAAACAATTAAAGCTTCATCGCTTAAGTGGCTCTGCACTTGAAGAGTTTGGGCATGAGACCACGGTTATGTTTGGATTAAGACACCCTAATATCGTACAGTTATTTGCTGTCTGTGTTGAACCTGGACGTGTTTGCATGGTGATGGAGTACATGCCAAAAGGCTCTTTGTTTCAAGTTTTGCATGATCCAAAAGAAGTGCTGGGTTGGGGAACAAAATATCAAATTGCCACAAAAATAGCAGGCGCTTTAGCCGTATTACATGAAAAGGGAATTATTCACCGTGATTTAAAAAGTCCCAATGTTTTGTTAGACAAAGAGTATCAGCCAAAGATCACTGACTTTGGATTAGCGAGAGTCAAAACAGAAACAACCTCAACATCAACGGCGAGTGGATCCCAGGGGACAGTTTCCTGGATGGCACCAGAGTGTTTTAAACGCGGTGGTAAAATAACATCCAAGGCGGATATATTCAGCTTCGGAATGCTGTTATGGGAATTGGTAACAAGAAAATTACCCTATGAAGGTGCAGCAGCTCCAGCCATTGTCATCCATTGGATTACATCCGGTGAAAAAGAAACAATCCCGGAGGAAACACCTGCGGGGCTTAAAAAGATGATTCAAGATTGTTGGGAGACAGAGCCATCCAGAAGACCAACAGCAACAGTTATTTTTGAGACCTTAAAAGGGTTGTCATCGACGGAGTGTTCTGCTGAAGCACGTAGACCACCAGGACCCAAGACAGCGGCTGTTATGCGTATGGCAAAGGTATTGGATTGTGTAGCGGATCGTGTCGCAGGCATTGAAGCAATGCATATAGCTGGAGCAGGGGCCGCTGAGCATTAAGGCAGCCGGTCCAGTTGTGCCTGATTGACAATGCGTTCTTCGCTGAATTTTTAAATTGATTTGCCTCGTGTTGAATGAGCGCCTCTTCCATGCGCAAAAACAAGCGATATCACCTTGCACATCTTGCGTTGCGCAAGGTGTGCAAGAGGAGAATTGTTCATTTTAGGCTTGGGGTGATGCACCCGCAACAGCATGAGGCGGGGGTGCCATTGGGCGAGCAATTGTATAGACCCCTGCATCAGGAGGGGTGACCTCAGGAAGTGAACCTCCTGATCCTCCAGTAGGTCGCAACCCAGCAGGTGAGCCTGCAGCACCCCCTGGTCGTTCAGCTGCCGCCGCCCCTGAACGCTGAAGTGCCTCAACTAAGTCACGGCCTAGACTAGAATCACGACGCACAGGCACAACAACTACAGGAGGCGCCGGTTTTACAGGAGCCTTTTGTGGAGAACCCCATTCCACGAGCCTCTGAACTAGAGCCCCCAAGCTGCCAAAAAGACTGCCGATGGCCACTGGAGGTACAGCACAAGCCCCCGCAGCGACAACACCTACCGTTGTGGCCGAATGTGCAGCGACAGCGCCTGCCAAAACAGGAATCGATGCAAGACCACCAGAAAAAACAATCGCGGCAACAGTGACTGCGACCATAGCCACCAAGCCCACACCCATCCAAAAGCCAATCTTAAATCCGTGTTTGCCCTCTTCTTTGACACGTGCTGTGGCTTGAAAGCTTTGCCATGCCGCTTGGTTGCCTGGCGCTCTTGATACTGTGTCCTGGGTTGTAAAATGTGTCCCTGCAAGTGTGGCGATCGGAAGTGCAGCATGTGGTACTGTGCGGGCACTGGCTTCATAGGCAAATCTTGCTTTAAAAATAGCTTGGAGATGTTTGTGTTCTTTAGGCTCTGCGCGGGCATAGTCATAAAGTGCGTCATCATAAGCACGCAAGGTTTTGCTGAACATACGTACCTCAGTTGCTGAGGTAATGCTTCTGTTTGTACTGATGAAAGCACGCACTGCATTATGCCAGCTTTCCCTCACTGCACGCTCTAAATCTTTTCGATCCAGAGCCTCTGTGGCATGGATAGAAGCTATCTCCCAATCTATTATATTGTTTGGATGATCAGGTCGAGATCTCCAATACCAGTGGAGAAAAATCCACCTTTGTATGCGAAGGCAATGCATGTGGTGTTTCAGTGCTTCAGGAACATTCGGAGAGATACAAGGGGGGAATTTTTTTTCAGGAGTAGATAGCCATCCTCGCATTTTCTATTTTCTCCTTTGATCTCAAATTGAAAAGACTACACAGGGGCATGACCTGCAGTCAAGTGTAGCAGATCCTCCTCCCCTATCCTAAAAACCACTGCTGTATTCGATGAGGGAAGAGGTGCCCTGGGCGCATGGGCTTCGCATAAAATATTATAACAACTTGAAAGTTCAGCAAATTTAAACTGTAAGAAATCCAAAATATTCGATCGTGTTTCTACAGTCAGTGCACCTACAGAAAGCGCATTGATCTCTGACATGAATTGTGCCACATACGCCTCAAGATGATGCTTTTGATTCAATGGAGTGATATGTAAAGCGCGTCTTCTCTCTGTTGACAGAGGATCCAGGTGAATTTTCCCTAGAAGATCGCTGATGTATGTGAAGTAAAGCGTAATTTGCTCATCTTCAAATGCAGTGGTCAAGGGGGTGGCGTAGGCAATCTCCGCTTTGACCTCGTCTTTGCTGCAGGTAAAACGTTTGATCAGCCTCGCACAGGGCTCTGCTTTGGTGGTGGTAAGCAGATAGAGCGTTGAGAAATCAATCATGCCACGCAAAGTATAGGAGAGAACGCTGGGCCAACTGCCAAAAAAGTTGACTGCAGTGGTGTCAGCATAAAACAAGCTGCTCAAGGCAGCATAGAAAGATAGGAGGTAGGCGGGCAAGCTTTTGCAGTCTATTGTTGCGCTTGCGTGCGCGCCCAGTGAAATATTGAGGCTTAATCTGCCGCACATAGGCAATTTTTGGATGAGGCTAATGATTTTATTTGCAAGGGTACGCGTATCCCCTAGATTGATTCCATGGGCAGCAACACTACACAAAACACCAATGGGCAGACCAAAAGCCCAATAATTTGTAAGAGACATGTCCTGCCACAACACGCCTTTTACAAAACCCATGGTGCCATACACATTTGCGGCCACTGCAGCAGCAGACATGACCTGGGCAAAGTATGCTGTAAAGCGATCAGTGCCCACGCTGTATCCGGGAATGGGAATGGAAATTGTTGGCAAAGGTTTAACTGCGGGCACTGCATCAAGTAAAGGCTCTTCAATTTCAACAGCAGGTGGCGCAGCTGGTGTATCAGACTGTATTTGCGCAATCAGTCCATCAAGAGTTTCTTGATGTCCCCAGTGTTCACAGTGGTTACGCGCCCCGGATGCAGCGTCAGATTCAAGACGGGCCACTCTTTGTTCAAAAGTGGTATACGCTTGGCCAAGCCGAATGTACTCATCTTCTGTGCTTTTCATCGTGCGATGAATGAGACGCAAAATACCAGTGATATTTGCACAACGACCGGCCTCCTCTTTAAAACGGGCTCGAGCGTTGTCTATGTGGAAAATAGAATCAAATGCATTCCGCGCTAATTGCTCACGCAGGACCCATGTTTTTTCAAGATGGTTGAGCGCCTTCACCAGCAAATCAAGCTGTGCTTCACTCACAATGTTTTTCTTGATATGGTCAAAGCAGGTTGCAACCCCTTTTGAAAGGCCAGACAGGACGGTTTTTGTATTTTTAATGCCAACGCCCAAATTGACCAAACCCAATGCCACCCAAATATATTCACGCAATCCATCATGATCAAAGGCGTGGGGGAAATTTTGGAGAACCATCCCCACATTGGCTGTTGCATACATTGCTGCAAGCACTAAATTGGCTCCCGCTTCTACAGCGCCACTGCGGACAACGCGTTTTTGTGTCAGAAAGGAGGTGCGCAATGCAATGCTTGCCCTCGGGCCATGTGCACCCTGCCAGCGTGCTTGAATATCTGCTGCAGCAGCCATGAGATTGTCGCGATAAAACACAGTGGCAGGAATGGCAGAGAGAATGCTGAACACAATACTGGGCAATGAAGAAGGGTCCAAGCCCTTTCCGTTAAGAAATAGAAGTCCGGACATACCCGCAAAGGCTTTGGTCGCCGCCCCTAAAGCAGCGGCCATTCTGACCATTTCTGTCACTATGGCCAAGGTGGTATGCGCCTTACTTTTTTCAGTGGCACTCCCTTTGAGGGCAAGGGGGGCGTGCCGGGTATATTGAAAGTCAGGCTCTCCATAAATGACCAATTCAGATGCAACAATTGCTGCCATAATAGTGGCCTTACTTTCACAATGGAAGTGCTCTTCCGGACGAAATTCATGTGTTTCTGATGAATAAGCAGCAATATCAACAGGAGCAGCATCAGGAGCGTTGTATTGAATTTTGAAATGGGGAGCCATGGCTTGAGCGATGTGAATGAACGCAGCAATTTGCTCAGTCGACAGTGAGCCTGCTTCAAATATGATTGGCCCGCCTGCATACAATAGTGGTGGTGGCATATCGACAGTCCCGTCACTGACTGAAACAAGAGAAAAAGTACCCTGTGCCATGAGATTTGCAGTCCTTTGCAATAAAGAGGTCTCTAATTGTATAACCCTAAAATTTAAATTTCAAGCCATAATATTTTATTGAAAAATATTAATATTATATAGTTCCTACAGTGTGATCTCGAAACAAGAAGCCTTAAAGGTCTTCCAGGCCATTGCCCGTTGTGCTTTGGCTTCAGCAGGCGCTGCACTTCCTTTTGCTTCCGCATCATAGGTGGCTGCAAACTGGGGCATGAGTTCAATGAGGGCGCGGATGATCAATTGTGATGCCACATCGCCTCGTTGACAATGACCATCTGCAACAGCAAGGAGGAAGGCTTTGGGCAAGAGGGTGGCTGTATTGATCTGTGCAGCAACAAGGGCGATGTCATCAGATTTGTCATACGGCCTCCATTTTTCTCTTGCTTGCGTACATAAACCCTCGGCAGTTGTTGTTGAAAAAGACTGCAATCTATGTTTGATGACAGAGGGTGCCACCACATCTGTGAGGCCATCAGTTGCTGCAGCAAGAACAACGGTGCTGTGCGCAGGCAATGGATGTGATGTGATAGTCAGCTGATGTGAAACAGACTCTTCCATATGGCGATCACCCAAAGAGTGACTTATCATCAATTGATGCAGGCCTGTAGGGTGTAACACACTGATCTTCAGCGGGTAGGGGATCAATCCTGCTGCAGTGAGGAGGCCATCGAGTTCAGCGATGAGGCTCTGTAAGCAAGCGGCTCTTTGAGTTGAGGTGGACAAGCAGCTTAAATCACAGTGCATCACGCCAGGGCGAATTTCTTGCATGTCAAAATGTGTGCTTCGGGCTGCAATGCGCTTCAAGGCGGATAGCAGGAATGCGCTGTGATAAACAGGAGGATTTTGATCTCCCAGCAATGCATGCATTTCTTCTGGAGACAGGGATATTTCTAGTGTTTTTTCACGCTCGCTCAAGGCAAGCAACTGGTCTGCACAGGCAGGTGAAGTACGAATGGGGCAGTATTCTTTTTTTGCATTGACATAATAGAGTTGTCGTTCAGTTTCGTGAAAAATATAGGAGTCTCGATCTGCTTCAGTCAGTTCATCAGCCGCTTGGAGCATTTTTTGGATTTTACACAAATAGCCTGATTTGCATTCAGTCAGAATAGAATAATGTTGCGCAAACCCTGTTGTTTTTGGCAAGTCCGGTGTGCTGTGATACAACATCGAGCCTGCTTTGTCTGCGGACACGCCAAGATGCACAGAGTCTCCAATGTTAAAAGAAACAGCAGTCATTTCATGCGTTTCAGGATCTTGTGTGACCAGCGAGCCTGACAGGGTGGTGCCAGAGTAAAAAGGAAATTCACGGCTGCATAACAGTTTGTTGATCTGCTGACAGACTGCATTAATGGCAGCAGTATACATTGCGGGGCTGTAAAGCGGCCCATCCAGAAAAATACTGGCGAGGGAATCCTCCATCCCTTTTTCTACTATATCTCCAGCATGGTTAGCGCTGTTTTGGCAAAAGGCCCATGATGTTTCTATTCCATCGATGTCTGCCTTTTGGGCCCACAAAAAATGTGGCCTGGATGGGCCCGCAGCAGCCATAAAACACTCCTTTGCTTTAGCAGTTATAAAAATAAATTTTGCAGCACTGTATCAAAAAAATTATTTTGGATGAAGCAGTGCAGGGGCTAGAGTTTGTACGGCGTTACGAAGTCAGCACAATTGACATCCGAACACTCTTTATTTATAATCCCAATAATCCACAAATATGAGGATTGTTGGAATCATGAATGCCCCTATAAAAGCGTATGCTGAACTCTTTCATCTTCTGTTTTTACGGTTGTTTCACCAGGAAATTGACCCCAAATTGTATGCGATTAAAGGGGGGTGCAATCTGCGGTTTTTCTTTGGGAGTGTTCGTTACTCAGAAGACTTAGATTTAGATGTGCAGATTATTCAAAAGGGGACCTTGCAGAATAAGGTTGAAAAAATTTTGGGAGGTATAAGTTTAAGTAGAATGTTGCAATCTTATGGCATTGAACGCATCGCGTTTTCCTCTCCTAAACAAACTGACACCACTCAGCGCTGGAAAATTCAATTGCACACTCAGGCCATGTCGATGCCCATTGCAACAAAAATTGAAACCTCTCGTCGAGACAAGGCCTTTCAGCCTGAGTTGGCAGCAGTTTCCATGGAGCTGTGTCAGGCCTATCACTTTGGGCCGATTCGTTTGTCACACTATTCGCTGCAAGCGGCCATCGCTCAAAAAGTTGAAGCCTTGGCTTATCGCAGTGTGACGCAAGCGCGAGATGTCTTTGATTTGTATCACTTGCTGCATCTCACAGCAAACGAAGCCCCTATTGTTCCAGGCCCAGAAACGACTCAGAGTGCTGAAGAGGCATTGCAAGGCTTGTCTTTTCAGGAGTATCAGTCACACGTGATCAGCTTTCTTGCAGAGGGGCAGCGCATTCATTTTGGTGATGAGGCCTATTGGAAAGCCATGATAGAGACGATTTCAGTCTATTTAAAGGGGCAGTCATGAGGCTGCTAAATGCTTATAAAATACTGGCTTCTCTCGCCCCCGCGTTCACCACTCGCGATGCTGCAGCAGTGCTTGCAATCAGTCAAAAATATGCCTCTACATTGCTGTCACGCTTGGCAAAAGAAGAGGTGATCACTCGCCTGGCGCAAGGACGTTGGGCTTATTCTCAAAACATCGATCCTCTGCTTGTGCCCATCATGTTGACCTATCCCTCTTTGTCTTATATTTCTCTTTACACAGCACTCTATTTTCATGGGATGATTGAGCAAATCCCGCAGACGATTTATGCCATCTCGCTATGCAAAACAAAGCAATTTTCGACCCCATTGGGGCATGTTTCCATTCATCATATTGCAGCGCCGCTCTTGACTGGATTTGAAGTTTACGGCAAAAACAAGATATTGATGGCTACGCCTGAAAAGGCATTGTTTGACACGCTCTATTTTTCCCCTGCAAAGTCCCTACGCTTTGCAAGTCTTACAGAATTAGAATTGCCCGCCTATTTTGACTTGGAGCAATTCCCAAAATGGTTGTCGCTGATCAAGCATCCCGGGCGACGAAGCTTGCTGGAAAAGCAGCTTGATGTCATCACCGCTCAGCCGCAAAAAACGCGCCGTAGATGAAAGTGAAGAGGGACAAAAGGGCCAGGAGCATCATGCTGGTGCTCATGCTGATCAGGTTGTGGGTCACTGAGGGGCGATTGCCCAAAAAGGCAATGGCACTGATGCCGATGATGTAGAGCACCAACCAGGAAGCGCCTTTGAAGCTTTTCAGGAAATGGTCTTCTTTGTGATAGAGGCGTTCATAGTAGAAATAGAAAACCAACCCAGGCAAGACCAAGACCAGCATTTCTGCAGCCAAGGGCCAAGCTGCATAAAACAAGAGGCAGGACAAAATAAAGAGCAGGACAGGGGCCAAAATGAGGCCGCCTTTTAAAATGAATTGATCTTTCGCTTTTAATATTTCTTTGTGTTTGATGCGGTTGGCAATGGTGATGATGGGGGCCGCAACATAGGAGAAAACATGCAACACTGAAATCACAGCCACCAATTGGTACCAGCCTTTAAAGAGAAAAAGGAAGACGCAACCCATAACGGTGCAGGTGATGATGGCGTTGCGGGGGGTGCGGTACTTGGCATGGAGCATGCTTAAAAATTGGGGAAGGTGTTTGTTGTAAGACAAGGAATACAAGATCCGCGAGCTGGAGGCCAAAAAGGTGACTGCACACACGCCTGGGGAGATGAGGGAACCCGCATAAATAATGGTGACCATGATTTGGATGTTGGCCAACATCAAAAGATCAACATAAGGAGAGCGGAAGTCAAGGCCCGCAAAGCCGACCTGAGCCAATTTGCTGGGGTCAACAGAACCGATGAACACGGCTTCGAGCAAGACATACAAAATCAAAGCAAAAATGATGCTGCCTGCAACCGCAATGGGCAACATTTTTTTGGGTGATTTGATTTCTTCAGAAAAAGTCATGGGCGATTGAAAGCCATTGAAGGACATCACCACCCCAGCGCTGATAATGCTGACAAAAATCGCGCGCATGCCGCCTGGCATAAACGTGGCTTCATTGTGCCCAAAGTTTTGATAATGCAGGCCATGGGCAAAGAGCACCACAATGGTAAGAATCGGCACAGCCACTTTGATCAGGGTGAAAATATTGTTAAAGCGAATGTAGAACTGAACGCTCCAGTAGTTCACCAGCATAAATAAAAACATCAGCGCGACAGCGATGAGGATGCCAATGTGGGTCAAGTTGTGATTTTGCATGTCGTAGAGCAGCATCATGGTGGGGTTCATTTGGCTTAAATATTGAATGGTGGCTTGGGCCTCAAGGGGCGCAACCGCCACAATGCTGAGCCAGTTGATCCAAGATGTTAAAAAGCCGCAAAAGCGGCCATGGGTGACGTGAGAATAATAACCAATGCCACCCGCGGAGGGGTGGGCACTGCCGATTTCAACATAAAAGAGACCAACCAAGAGTGCGATCAAGGCACCGAAACACCAGGCTAAAATGGCAGAGGGGCCAGCCAATTCTGCAATTTTCTGCGTCCCCAGCAACCAGCCTGAGCCTACAATGGTTGTCACACCCGTCATGGTGAGGGAGAAGAGGGAAATATTTCGCTTGAATTGGGTGGACATATTGGACCCCTTAAAATTTGTTAATTTCTATTTTGGATCGGACACACTAGCAAAGAAATTTCAAGTGCGCAATAATGCGTCTTCACTAAATTTAAGGTCAGGTTAATAATGAAATGGTTGCTTGAAATGGAAGCTGTCCTCAGCGGAACGCCTTGGTGGGTTTGGGTTTTGTTTGTCTATATCATTATGATTGGGCTGAAAGCGAAGAAGGCCCGTGTGGTCCCTTTGTATAAGCTGCTGATTGTCCCCATCCTCTTTGTCAGCCTGACCCTCCACACTTTGACTGAAGTGCCCCTGTCAGGGGTGAACATCACGGGCTTCATTGTGCCAACCCTGCTGGGTCTTGGTCTTGGTTTTTGGCAGATTTGGCGCCTGCATCTCAAAGTGGATAAAAAAAGAAAATTATTGCATATTCCAGGGTCTTGGGTGACTTTGATTTTGGTTCTCATTATTTTTTCAAGCAAATATTATTTTGAATACAGCGAAACCATGAATCCGCTGATCGTTGAAGAAGTTGGGTTTGTTTTGTCAATGTTGGCCATCTCAGGGCTGTGTACTGGGATTTTTATTGGCCGGGTGATCTGTTATCTCTACCGCTTTCGAACCATGATGCATGAAGAGCTGGAGCGGCCCTCGCGGATTCGCGCATTACGCAAGCATTTCAGGAAACCCCAGTTGCCGTAAGGCCTCATAAGCCACAATCGCAACGCAATTTGACAAATTGAGTGAGCGCTCGGTGGTGCGCATGGGAAGGCGGATAAATTGTTGTTGATCAAATTGGGAAAGCAATTCGCTTGGTAATCCACGGGTTTCTGGCCCGAAAAGAAAGGCATCGCCTGCTTGATATTGAGGCTCGATGTAAAGTTGCGTGCCTACAGTTTCGCAGACAAACAGGCGGTTTGGAGCAATGTCCCGCTGAAAACTTGCAAAATCTTTGTGAATGTGGACGCGTGCCCAATCGTGATAATCCAAGCCTGCTCGCTTTAATTTGCTGTCAGTGGGGGAAAATCCCAAAGGCTCAATCAGATGCAAAGTGGCGCCAGTATTCGCACACAGGCGAATGACATTGCCCGTATTGGGGGGGATTTCAGGTTCAAATAGGACGATGTGAATGGGCATAAAGTTCATCATCAATGTGTTGGATTAAGGCAGAAATGGACAAATGCTGCAAATGGGATTTGACTGTAAATCCATATTTTTCGGGGGATTTGATTCGGTGAATTCCTTCACGTAGCAGCGCATGCACCCAAGTATAAGGGCTCCATTCCGGGCGAATTTTAATGCGATGTTTTTCACACTGGGAGGCGAGCAGTGCGAGATCAAAAATTTCAACGGCAGCGGTCAGTTGCAGAACGGTCAAGGCCTCCAAAGAGGCCAGAATTGTATTTTTGTGTTGGGGGGAATAAGTGTTCCAGTCAATGACGTCTTGGAAGTGCCTGAAACACCCGCGGCAGATCACGTCTCCATAAATCGTGGAGCAGATCCCCACGCATGGGGTTTCGGGGTTAGCCGCCAAGGGCAGCGTTAGATTGGTTGCTGGTGCATTGAGGATTTAACGCCGCTCTAGTAAATGGGCTGACACCTGCATCGACAGCGTGAGCACTGTCAAGTGCCCCCAGGCTCCTCTGAAATGCGAGCATGTTAACAGTTGCAGCATCTACAGACAAAGGGTTCCCTTTGAGATGCGCAGTAGCGACATCGTATCCGGCGATCAGGCGATCCACGACAACAACAGGATCTATATTAGTAGTTTGAGCAGCAGCCATTTTATCACCCCATAATCTCGTCAATATCATCCTGAATACTGTGTGCGATGTCTTGGAGAATGTCTTTGTACTTGTTCAGGATTTTCACCTGATCTTCGTACGAAACATTCGCTTCTAAGAGCTGTTCTCTAATTGCAACTAAGATATTTTTCCGATAGAGCTTTAATTTAATTTCTCGCTCTCGAAGCTCGGCCTCTTTTTGTTGCAACTTCAGCTCTTTGCCCTTTAACGCTTGCGCATAGAGTTTCAGTTTCTCTACTCTTTCTGCAAGTTGGCGGTTTGTATCGTCATGGAGGCTCATTGTATTCACCTTCTGTCTCGGCACTCATCGCAACTCACCTGCGCATAATGCCATAAAAAAATATTATTGTCAACACAAAATTATGCTTATATACAAATATTGTAAAATCCTAAGTGTTTTAACCGGGCATGGTGTGGCGACGCATGACTTGACCCTTATGTCGCTGCCAGTCCCGATCTTTCTCGCTTGCACGTTTGTCATATTCCTTTTTACCCTTTGCAACGGCCAATAATACTTTAACATGATTGTTTTTCCAATAGAGTTTCACAGGAATTAAAGTGTAACCGTCTTGATCACGCAAACCCATCAAGCGATGAATCTCTCGTTGATGGAGCAGCAATTTTCGGCTGCGCGCGGGTTCCGGGATGAAATGGGTGGAGGCGTCAGGCAGGGGGGTGATCACTGCATTCAAAAGAAAAGCCTCGCTTTTTTTAACGATGACAAAGCTGTCCACCAGCTGAACACGGCCTGCGCGGAGACTTTTCATCTCCCAGCCGTGGAGGCAGACTCCCGCTTCCAGTTGCTCTTCAAAAAAATAGTTGTGCCGCGCTTTGCGGTTTTCACAGATCAAGCTTTCCATATCCGATATTTTGTTTGTTTGTTAAAATCAGCGCATTCTAACATAGGATCGATGGAGGACGCATCAATCATGGAAGTGGTGAAAAAATCAATGTGGCTGCCTTATGCGCGGGAAGACCTCTTCAAGCTGGTTGCAGACATTGAGGGCTATCCTCAGTTTTTGCCCTGGTGCTCGGGGGCCAAGATATTAAAACGCTTTCCCGGTGGTGTGGAGGCCAGCTTAACCCTTCATAAAGGCTCGATTTCAAAAAGCTTCGTGACCCGCAATCTTATTCGTGAAAATGAGAAAATTGAAATGCACCTCGTGTCAGGTCCGTTCAAGCATTTATACGGAGTCTGGACGTTTGAAGCCAAAGACGCTGGGGTGACCATTGGTTTGGAGATGGAATTTAGTTTTGACAATCGCCTGATCGCCATGATGGTGGGGCCTTTGTTTAAGCCGGTGACCAACACTTTGCTGGAGGCGTTTGTTCAAAGGGCTGGAGAAGTATGTCAGGCGATGTGATGAATATTGAAGTGGTGTATGCCAACCCCGCAATTCAGGAGGTGGTTCGCTTGAGAATGACCTCTCCCTTGAGCGTAAAACAAGCCTTGGTGGCTTCAGGTCTTATTGAAAAATATGCGCTAAACATTGATGCCATCGGCTTAGGTGTTTTTGGCGAGCGGGTGGAATTGACTACCCTCTTAAAAGAGCAGGATCGCCTGGAGCTCTACCGGCCGATCGCCATTGATCCGATGCAGAAACGTTTGCTGAAAGTCAAAGATTCTACGCTGCCCCGACGGTGTCGTTGATGATTTTTGTGGATGTTGCGGTGCCTGGGCCGTTTCGCAATGGCTTGCAATATATTCTCCCCCTCCTCCCTGGTGGAGGAGGGTCGGGGTGGAGGGGAGACTATGCCTCACTATTAGGTTGCCGAGTTGTAGTGCCCTTACAAAAACGTGAAGTAGTCGGCGTGGTGACCGGCACCTCCACCGAAGCCCAATTCCCGATTGAAAAGATGAAATCAGTGATTCGCATTTTGGATGAAGTGCCTTTGTTTGATGAAAAATTGCGTGAACTCATGCAGTTTATGCGCGATTATTATCACGTTTCGCTGGGCGAGGTTTATTACACCGCGCTGCCCAAACTCTTGACCCAAGACAAAAAGGAACGCGCGCGCTCTGCCCCCTCCACCCCAACCC
>CAYGFJ010000004.1:0-19765 GCA_964349115.1 uncultured Francisellaceae bacterium | reverse complement strand
GATGAAGTGCGTGCATTGGGGCGAGCACTACAGATTCCTGAAAGTTTGATCATGCGCCATCCCTTTCCTGGGCCGGGCTTGGGGGTGAGAATTTTGGGTGAAGTCAAACCCGCCTATGTCGCCATTCTCCAAAAGGCGGATGCTATCTTCCTAGAAGTTTTAAAGACAACGGGTTGGTATACAAAATCCAGTCAAGCCTTTGCTGTCTTTATCCCTGTGAAATCAGTGGGCGTGATGGGAGATGGCCGTCGATATGATTATGTGATTGCCTTGCGTGCGGTTGAGACGTCTGATTTCATGACTGCGGTCCCTGTGCGTTTGCCTTATGAGGTTTTGGAAGAGGTGGCGTCACGGATTGTCAATGAAGTGCCCCATGTATCTCGGGTGACTTATGATATTACGGGAAAGCCGCCTGCTACCATTGAATGGGAGTAAAGAATGAATAAAACAGTTCTCCAGCGTACTGCCCCCTTTGTGATTTGCATTTTGGGGTCTTTTTTTTATGTCTATGACTACTTTCTTGCCGTTTCACCCAGTATTATTACGGGGGATTTGCTCTCGACGTTTTCCTTGAACGCGGGAGAATTGGGCAGTTTGATGTCGATTTTCTTTTTGGCATCCACCTTCTTCCAAATTCCGGCAGGAATGTTGCTCGATCGGTTTGGAGCGAGGAGTTTGTTGACTTTATCAGTGCTGGTGAGCGGGCTGGGGACGCTTTTGTTTGCAATGGCAAGCAATTCTTGGGAATTGGGCGCGGCGCGTTTATTGATGGGAATTGGTTCACCTTTTGCATTTTTGGGCGCTTTGTTTTTGGCTTCTCGCTGGTTTGCGCATAAACATTTTGCGCTGATCGCAGGCTTGGTTCAGCTGGGAGCAGCCTTGGGTTCGACGATTGGGGGGGGGCCTTTGGCGATGTTGGTTAATCATCTGGGTTGGCGTCATGCCTTGATGGCAATTGGTTGGGTGACTTTGGTTTTGTCTCTTTTGTTTTGGTTGATTCTGCGTGATGGTGAAAAGCCAGTGACGTCTGAACCCTCAGTCGACAATGCGCGATTTCGCGATACTTTAAAGTTGCCTCAAGTCTGGTGGATTGCTTTGGCCGGTTTTGCCTCTTGGGTCACGGTTACAGGGGTTGCATCCCTCTGGGGCATTCCTTATTTAATGGCAGTTTATGGCTGGAGCAATGAAAAAATTGGCTATTTGTATATTTTATTTTGGCTGGGTTTGGGCCTGGGTTCGCCGCTCATGGGTTGGCTGTCTGATGCGTTGAAAAGCCGAAAAATTCCATTCTACATTTGCTTTGGCCTGGGCTTTATCGCCTGTCTTCTTTACATTGAAGCCCCCTTTATCCCCGCCTGGCTGATGGTGATTGTTTTAATCTTGCTGGGGTTTGCAGGCTCCCTCCAAAGTTTGACCTTTGGGATCGCCAAAGACATCGTCCCGCCCAAGCATTTTGTAGCCGCCTCCGGTCTCATCAATTTGGCCGCCGTCGCAACGGGGGTCATCGTTCAGCCGATCATGGGCTACCTCATCGATTATTCTGCCCGTTCCCACGGTGTTTTCAATGCCCAGTATCATGTCGCTGATTATCAAATGGGTTTTAAAGTCGTTGCCCTCGTTTTGCTCTTGGGCCTTTTAGTCACCCACTTTGGTTTGAAGGAAACAAAATGTCAGACGTCGCACCCAGAAAATCTTCAGCCTTCAAAAGAAAAACGCCTTCCCCGCCGGACTCAAAGTCAAGCCAAATAAAGGGCAGGTTTGGAAAGGCTGCTTCCAAAGCGGGGCGGCTGTTGCCCACTTCGACAATCAAAATGCCATGCGGGTTTAAATGGGCATGGGCTTCAGCGAGAATTTTCCTCACAATATCCAAGCCATCCACGCCAGATTCAAGGGCCAGCTTGGGTTCGTGATGATATTCCGCAGGCATGCTTTTTAAATCATGGACATCGACATAAGGCGGGTTACTCACGATGACATCGTATTTTTGGTCTTTGAGATTTTCAAAAACATTGGACTCCTGCAAATGAACTTGAGCTGCCAATTCATAATCCCTCACATTCTCTTCGGCTACAGCCAAGGCAGCCGATGAGAGATCAGAGGCATCGACCTCTGCATTGGGGAAGGCCAAAGCAGCCAGAATCGCAAGCACTCCGCTGCCAGTGCACAGGTCCAAAATCCGCGTGACTGAATCAGGCACAGCCCAAGGCTCGCAGTGGCGCAAGATCAATTCAGCAATCGGGGAGCGGGGAATCAGCACCCGATCATCGACATAAAACTTATACCCATGTTGATAGGCTTCTTTCAGCAAATAGGCGGTGGGAACCTTGTCCACACTGCGTGAATGAATGAGGGCGGCCAAATGCTGACGTTCACCCAGGGTCAGTTTTGCCTGCAAAAACAAACTTTTTTCCAGATGAAGCGGCAGCTTCAGGGCCCCTGCCACCAACCACCAGGCTTCATCTTCAAGCGTGTCAGTCCCATGGCCCACATATACTTTGTCCTGGGCAAAGCAGGTGATGGCAAAGCGAAAGAAATCGCCAATGGTTCTCAATTTTCGACTGGATTCAATGATGGCATGCATGTTTTTTTCCTTATAATTCAAGCGCAGATAAATGAACTTGCTTGGCTATTTTAATCAGCTTTTTATCAAAACTTACAAAAGTATAGTGATCTGGAAGACTGGCCAGATGTAAAGCATCTGCAAAATCCATCCCTTGATCATATAAAGTCATCGCTTTCATGACAGCAAAACGATCTTCAATATGCACCCCCTTTTGTAAAAGCAGTTTCTGAAATGCTTCAGATATCACAGTGTGTGATAGTTCAAAACTGCCTCGTAACACCCACTCTGTTTCTAAAAGGACTGTTTTTAGAATATAAACAGCGTGTTCTGAAAACAAACGAAATGCTTTTTGATGTTGTGCTTCAGAATCATTAATAAGAAAGCGCAGTAAAACATTGGTATCCACTGCAATCATTTTTTTGCTTTCCGAGCAAGTTGATAGGGCGCTTCAGCCATTTCTTTGATGCTAATTTTAGGCCCCTTATACTTGATGCATCCAGCTACATCACTTGCATTTAAAGAAGGACTTGAATTCACTGGTTTTAATAAAAGCTCACTTCCCGCATCAATCACTAAAAAGCGAGTCCCCGATACCCAGTCATGCGCCTGACGAATTGAATTTGGAATAATCAACTGCCCTTTTGTTGACATTGTTGTTGTCAGCATAAACACCTCAAAAGTAAGATCGATGTAAGATGCATCATAACATATCCAGCAATAATCCACATTGCTTTCTGCTCTTTTTGATGTCTTCTGTAATCTGGTGTTTTAATTCATCTAGAGAGGTAAATTTTTTTTCATCCCGGAGCTTTTGCAAAAATTCAATGGATAAGCGCTGTTGATAAGCATCTCCATCGTAATCAAAGACATAGACTTCAAGCAAGGGATGCATCAAGGGGTTGATCGTGGGCCGACGGCCAACATTGGCAACGCCGTAATAAGGATTGGGGGAAAGCCCATGAATTTTGACGAGGTAAACGCCGTGGATGACCATTTTTCGACGCAAAGCGATGTTGAGGGTGGGAAAGCCTAACAAGCGGCCTTGTTTGGCACCATGAATAACTTTTCCGCTCACGATGTACGAATGACCCAAAAGCGCGTGAAGTTGCTTAAAGTCAGCACTCATCAAAGCCAGTCTCGCTCGGGTGCTGCTGACGCGCTCGCCCAGGACCGAGACCGCAGGCACGACTTCAACCCTTATTCCTGCTGCACGAAGATCCTCAATGGATCCACTGCGATGGAAACCAAATCGAAAATCCTCTCCCAGCACCAAAGTGCTCACATGAAGCTGCTCGATCAAAATTGTCTTGATAAATTGCGCTGGAGTCATCAGTGAAAATGCAGTTGTAAAATGTAGAGGTACCACCCGATCTATTCCATATTCCCGCAGCAGCTTTATTTTGTCAGTCAAAAGTGAAAGTCGGCCAGATCCATCCTTTTTAGAAAAAAATTCCCAGGGATGGGGCTCAAACAAAATGGCACAAGACGGCTGCTGAGATGCGAAACTCAAAGCTTTTACGCGCGCAAGCAATACCTGGTGTCCCAAATGGACTCCATCAAAGTTTCCGACGGTGGCAATGCATGACTGTTTTTGCATGGGTGGCATTTTAGCAATCTGCGTCATAAATTCATATGGTTCTGTCGCAAAAGATTGATCAAAGGCCAATTCAACTGTGAAATGTTGCATAAGCTGAATGGAAAGCCTTAAACCCGCGAATTCATTGGTGCGCCCGGCGGGAGTCGAACCCACGACCACCGGTTTCGGAAACCGATACTCTATCCAGCTGAGCTACGGGCGCCAGAGGGTGCAACTCTACCATAAGGCAAGCTGAAGAGAAATGGCTTTTATTCGAAAGTGCTTGACAGGTTAATAATTTATATTTAATAATTAATTTATTTTATTATTATAAATATGGAGGAAGAGTGTCAGGAGCAAGAAGGCGAGCAAGGGGTCTTGTCATAGATCCGTTTAATTTTGAAAGAGAAGTTTTGGGTCAGGATCTTCATGTCTTAGATCTTCAAACACCCCCAGCACAAGCATCGTTGTTGGTATTGTGTGGGGGGGTTGCGGGAATTTTAGCATATTGCGCTGATTATCAGCCACTCTTAGGGTTGGGCATTGCAGTTTTAGGAGTTGCTGCTTTTTTTACTACTGTGTGGGCGATGACAAAGTGCACATTAGATTTTGCAAGCATAGAACGTGATTTACGTGCCCTCAGCTCTGATGAGGAGCGCTTGAATAAATTGGCTTGTCAGCTGTTTAAGTTTCTTGTCCATCAGGATTATCTCAATTTATGGCCCCGCATAAAACTTAATATTTTTCAGCAATTTTCTCGTTTGGCTTTTCGCTTGGATTTGGATGTGAATGCATTAGGGATCTGTCTTGATAGAGTGAGAGAACGCTGGGAAAAGGATTATCTGCCTGATCATCGGAGAGGAATGGAAAGTGCTAGAGTTCCCATTGCTGTTGAGCGATTAAAAAATGCATTAAAGCAGTCATGGCCAGGAAGGGCGGTGGCGATACGCCCAGCTGCGATACGCCCACCACCCGTGGGTGCTTTTCGTAATGCTAGCGGTTCTCGATCAGGATCTCGCGTAGGCCATTCGGTTGGATCTCGCTGACCATGCCGGCTTTTTCCATGTCTTCAAGTAGGCGGGCGGCACGGTTGTAACCAATGCGGAGGCGGCGTTGGACTAAGGAAATTGAGGCGCGCTTAGATTCTATGACAATTTGGACCGCCTCGTCATACAAGGGATCCGCTTCGCCAGAAGCGATGGCATCGGTTTCTTCACCGTCTTCGCCTTCCAATTTGTCGGTCGCAATGATGCTGTCTAAATAATCGGGTTCACCACAGGCACGCCAGGCTTCGACGATGTGATGGACTTCCTGGTCAGAAACATAGGCACCATGGATGCGGATGGGAACGCCTGAGCCTGGGGGTAAATAGAGCATGTCGCCATATCCCAAAAGTTGTTCAGCACCTTGCTGGTCTAAGATGGTGCGGGAGTCAATGCGGGAGGAGACCTGAAAAGCAATCCGAGTGGGGATGTTGGCTTTGATCAAGCCTGTGATGACATCGACCGAGGGACGTTGGGTGGCTAAGATCAAGTGAATGCCGGCAGCACGGGCTTTTTGGGCGAGGCGGGTGATCAGTTCCTCCACCTTTTTACCAACGACCATCATCATGTCTGCAAATTCATCGACCAGAACCACAATGTAAGGGAAGGGCGTTAAAGTGGGGCATTCATTGATTCGGCCAGGATTCAACTGAAGCCAGAGGGGGTCTTTCATGGGCTGACCTTTTGCAATAGCAGCTTTGACTAAATCATTGAAGCCTGCAATGTTGCGAACACCCACCAGGGACATGATGCGATAACGGCGGTCCATTTCTTTGACACTCCAGCGCAGGGCATTGGCAGCTTCTTTCATATCGGTGACCACAGGGGTCAAAAGATGGGGGATGCCTTCATAAATCGAGAGTTCCAGCATCTTGGGGTCGATCATGATCATGCGTAGTGTTTCGGGTTTTGATTTTAAAAGCAAAGACAGGATCATGGCATTCAAACCTACGGATTTCCCTGAGCCTGTCGTGCCGGCCACCAAAAGATGGGGCATTTTTCCTAAATCGACGACTTCCGGATTGCCACTGATGTCCTTGCCCAAGCCCATGCAGATGGGAGACTTATTATTGTGAAAGGCGTCAGAATCCAAAACCTCTTTTAAGCGAACGATTTCACGTTTGACATTGGGCAGCTCCAAGCCGACATAGGTTTTGCCAGGAATGACTTCTACCACGCGGACACTGGAGACAGACAGGGAGCGGGCCAAGTCTTTGTTGATGGTGGTGAGTTTGGCAACTTTGACGCCGGGTGCCAGTTGAATTTCATAGCGGGTGACAACGGGCCCCTGAAAGACCCCCATGACTGTGGCCATGATGCCAAAATCCCCCAGCTTTTGTTCGACCAAACGGGCCGTTTGATTCAGCTGCTCCTTGCTGGCTTGGCCGCTTGAAGGCTCTGCATCGTCCAGCAAATCGATGCTGGGCGGTTCCCCTGTTGGGATTGGAGGCACACTGGGTGGCAAGGGTTTGCGTACTGCAGCAGCGGCTGGCTTTTCTTCTTTCACTTCCTTGACTGGCAATTTTGGTTCTTTGATCACATCAGGGATAAAAGGGGGTTCAACGACATGAGCAGAAGACATTTCTTTTGGCTGTCTTATTTTATGAAAGAGCAGCCCCAGCAGGGCAAAAAAACCATGACACAAACCCAAAACATGCTTCAACCATATTTTTCCTGAAAACAAAGTGAGCCCCACAAAAAAGAGAGTCAGGAGAATCACGATACTGCCGACAAAATTAAAGACAGGAATCAGCACCACAGGAGCAAAGTTGCCTACTATCCCGCCTGCGCCGTCAGGATAGGAAAAGCTGATCTCGCGTAAAAGCAGGGTCATCAAACCTGACATCGATAGCAAGATCAACAGACACCCCAGAAAACGGAGGAGGGTCATTAGCTTTGAATTTTGCTGATGATCACGCAGTTCTTGCCAGTGAATGGATGCGTGGTAGAAAAAACTTAAAGGGACAAGATAAGCCGCCAATCCCAATAAAGAAAAAAGGCCATCCGCCAACCAGGCTCCCACCAAGCCTCCTGAATTATGAATGAGTTTGGCCGTGCTGGGAAAGCTGGGGTCCACCAAAGAGTAGGTGCATAAGACCAGCAAAAGATAGAGGGCAAACATCGAACTCAACACCAGCCCTGTCTGTCCGAGACGAAGTCGAATCAAAGACGGTTCAGTCGATAAAGCCTTTTTAGATTTTTTGGAAGCAGTGCGTCGTTTTGCCATGGCAAGCATTCTATCGATCGCATGCACAGTTGTAAAACAAAGGATTGCTATGCTAGAATATGAGCAAGTGAAGTATCTTGCTTTGTGTTACAATCCGGCATTAAGGAATTAGAGATGGCAGTCCCAATGAGAAACACCTTTCAATTTTATGATCGTTTGATGCGTTCAGGCTTGACTGAAGATCAAGCCCGCGTGATCATTGAAGCCATTGAAGATTTGGGTGAAGTTGATTTTAAAGAGTTTGCAACGAAGGCTGATTTGGCCACTTTGGCCACGAAGTTTGATTTAATGAAGTATGCAACGAAAGCAGATCTCGACGAACTGAAAGTGAAGCTTGAAAATTTTGCAAGCAAAGATGAGCTAAAAGAGGAAATTTCGGCTTTTCGGGCTGAAGTCAAGGCAGACTCTGCTTCAATGAAGGCAGATATTTTGGATTTGAAAGTCAGTATGGCGAAGCTGATCACCAGTGTAAACTGGATGCAACGCATGTTCATGGGCTGCATCTTGGTGATTGCCTTGGGCGTCATTCAAGGATTGACACACTTCATATGATGCAAAACATTCGTAATTTTTCTGTGATTGCCCACATTGACCATGGCAAATCCACTTTGTCTGACCGTATTATCGAATTGTGTGGAGGCCTCACCGCCCGGGAAATGGAATCGCAAGTCTTGGACTCCATGGACATCGAGCGTGAGCGGGGCATCACTATTAAAGCCCAGAGCGTGAGCCTGGGCTATAAAGCCAAAGACGGTCAGGTCTATACCTTGAATTTTATTGATACCCCAGGGCATGTGGATTTTGCCTATGAAGTCTCGCGATCACTTTCTGCTTGTGAAGGTGCGCTCTTGGTGGTGGATGCGGCCCAAGGCGTTGAGGCGCAAACGGTTGCCAATTGTTACACCGCCATCGATCAGGGCCTGGAAGTCGTGCCTGTTTTGAATAAAATCGATTTGCCCCAGGCAGAACCCGCGCGTGTTGAGCAAGAAATTGAGGAAATTATTGGCATTCATGCTGAAGGTTCTGTCCACTGCAGTGCCAAAACGGGCTTGGGTGTGATTGAAGTTTTGGAAGAAATTGTCAAGCGCATTCCCCCTCCTCAGGGTGACCCCAATGCGCCTTTGCAAGCATTGATTATCGATTCATGGTTTGACGCCTATTTGGGAGTGGTCTCCCTGGTCCGGATTAAAAACGGCACGATGAAAAAGGGTGACAAAATTTTGGTGATGTCGACAGGGCAAAGTTACAATGTCGAACAGCTCGGTATTTTCACTCCAAAGCGGGTGTATCAAGATGTTCTCAACTGTGGTGCTGTGGGCTTTGTTGTCGCTAATGTCAAAGATATTCATGGGGCTCCGGTGGGTGATACTTTAACCCATTTGAGGCCTGCTGCCACAGCGCCTTTGGCTGGATTTAAAAAAGTAAAACCCCAGGTGTATTCCGGCCTCTTTCCCATTAATTCTGAAGATTATGAAGATTTTCGTGAAGCCTTGAACAAACTCAGCTTGAATGATGCCTCCCTCTTTTTTGAACCCGAAACCTCTGAGGCTTTGGGGTTTGGTTTTCGCTGCGGTTTTTTGGGCCTTTTGCACATGGAAATCATCCAAGAACGTCTGGAGCGCGAATACAATCTGGATTTAATCACTTCTTCCCCAACGGTTGTCTATGAAGTGCTGCTGCATGGCGGCGAAATCGTCTACGTTGACAACCCCTCAAAATTGCCCGACCCCGGCCAAATTGAAGAAATCCGGGAGCCCATTTGCGAAGCGCATATTCTGGTGCCCAATGAATACGTCGGCAATGTCATGAAGTTGTCCCAAGACAAGCGGGGCGTTCAATTGAATATGCAATACGTCGGCAAGCAGGTTTCATTGACCTATGAATTGCCCATGGCCGAAGTCGTCCTCGATTTTTTCGACCGCTTAAAATCCGCCAGTCGTGGTTATGCCTCTTTGGATTACGGATTCAAACACTACCAAGTCGCCTCTGTCGTCCGTTTGGACATTTTAATCAATGGCGAACGCGTCGATGCCTTGGCCATCATGGCCCATCACAACCAGGCCCAATATCGTGGCCGTGAATTGGTTGAAAAGCTGAAAGAACTGATCCCGAGACAAATGTTTGAAGTCGCCATTCAAGCGGCCATCGGCGCCCACGTCATCGCCCGCTCGACCGTTAAAGCCTTACGGAAAAACGTCCTCGCAAAATGCTATGGCGGGGACATTTCCCGCAAGAAAAAGCTTTTAGAAAAACAAAAAGCTGGCAAAAAACGTATGAAACAAGTCGGTGCTGTTGAAATCCCCCAAGAAGCTTTTTTGGCTATTTTAAAGGTGGACCATTAGCGTATTGACACCGGAGAACAGGCATGTCCTTTAACATGAACACCATCGGCGAAGTCAGTGTCACAGTGTCTATGAGCGTTTATTTGGTGTGGTTTTTCCCGCAAATTTGGCTCAACTTTAAGCGACATAATACAGAGGGTTTAAGTCTCTCCATGCATGGAATTCTTTGTCTCGCTTATTTGAGTGATCTCATTTATGGCTTTGGCTTGGGGATGCAGTGGCAGTATCGTGTGGTGACAGTGAGTGGACTGTTGAGTTTGGCGATTCAACATTATCAGTTTGGTCGGTTTGGTCTGCATCGACGCAGTCAGGTGTTGACCTATCTGATGTTCAGTGCATTGTGTAGTGGTTTGCTACTTCTTATTATTTGGCTTTTGGTTTTGAAGTCCTATCCTCATCATTTCTATGACATGGTTGGGATGCTGTCCAATATATTGTGGCTGAGCTATGCCCTTCCGCAGATCGTTAAAAATTTTGTTTTAAAGTCCACAGTCGGTTTAAGCCCTTATTTTGTAGGGATTGCGCTTTTTCTTAATCTCTGTGACACCACCTCAGCTTGGGCACTACACTGGGACTATCCCAGTAAAGTCGGTGTGTGCATTGCCTGGATTGAAGACTCTATTTTATTGGTGCAGGTGATTCGTTATGCAAAATAAGATTCAAGAGAGACAAGACTGGCTGCTGATTGCCGATGGAGAACCTCTATCGGCTAAGACATTGCAAAAGCTGGCGCAAGATCGACAGGTGATGGTTTTGGATGGGGCCTATGAAGGCGCACTCCAAGCAGGATTAAAGATTGCCATATTGTTGGGAGACTTTGACACGATTCATCCTGCTGCATTAGAAAAAGCAAAGCAGTCTTGCATCGTGGTGCATGCCCCAGATCAAAACAAATCAGATTTGGACAAAGGCTTGGAGTACATCGATATCCAGCATCCTTCTAGTATTGTCATTGCAGCTGGAGCAGGGCGGCGTCTTCAGCATACTTTACATAATTTGACGGCCTTAAAACGCTATCACAACACATCGCGCCCACTTTTACTCTTGACTGAGTCTGAACGGATTTCATATCACGAAAATACAGTCATCACTATTTCGGGGAGTGTTGGAGATAGCTTGGGAGTTTTAGGGTTTCCAAGTGCGACAGTCAGTTCACATGGACTTCAATATGAGATGCACAACTACGCACTTCAATTTGAAGGGCAAAACAGTGTGTTGAATGCATTGGCAAGGAAAGAAGTTCGCATTGAGATGTCTGGGGGTGTTTTGCTTATTTTTGAAAACACAAGTCATACCAATTATCCTACACGCCTTGCCTGTTTTGATAATTGGTATGAGTGAGCGCCTGTTTAGAAGTAGGCCGAAATGTCATACGTCAATGTCCAGGTATGTGTTCCATTATACAAAGTCGCATATTGGTATTCTGGGCTAAAGAAAACATTTTTAAAGAACTGGTTGCTCATAGAGAGAAGCCATTCATGTTGCATCCCTGCATTGGTGTCCGTTGTGCCCATGGTTTGTGGCGCTTGAACAATCATTCCTGACAAGCCAGCAGAAACATTGTTCATGCTGTTGGTTGCGCTGTAACTGATTTGGAATGTCGTTGGAATATTCCAGAGCACAGGGGCGTAGTCAAAGGCAATGTCCCAGGCAGACATTTTACCTGTGCTGCTTCCATTTAAATTTGTGGAATTTGTTTGTGTGGTGTCAAATTCACCAAACAAAGTATAGAGGCCATAGCCAATCGCACCATTAATGTCGAAGGCTCCATTTCGTCCGCCACTCAGCGTGTTGGTTGAAGATGATCCGCCTGATTGTCCAGTTAAAGGATAAGAAGCTCCCAGTCCAGAATTGGTGTCACGTATGTCGTATAGATAACTTGCACCGACGGTGTAGTTAAAATTTCCGAGTTTTGTGTAGCTGATATCATAAACATAATCCTTGACATCATTCGAATTGGGATTTGAAAATCCAGTAATGCTGGTATAAATTCCATTGGTAAAGTAGTTCAGGGAAGCTTGATTCGTTTGCTGTATGCGGAAAGTGTTGGTATCCAAGTTATTAGAAAATGGACCGTTGCCATTGAATGCGCCAAAAGGTAAATAGGCTTTACCTACCATGAAATAAATAGGATTTTTTTGAAGATTTCCAACCGTCAAAAAGGCTTTGTCAAAGGTCATTTGAGAATTCGTAAAACCACCCACATTGCCCTGGAGTGATAAGTAACCAGTCACCCACTGACCCATATTGGCCATGGTGTAAAGATTGGCCGAGCTAATGGCTACGTCACTTCCGGTGTGGTAGGTGAGTCCGCCCACATTGTTGTTATTTGAAAAGGATCCTCCCCACCATTGCGCATCAGCCTCTAAAGTGCCGCCCATAATGAGTGGGGTATTGAAAGAAGACTTGGACTGCATGATCGCAAGCGGCATGGTCGGGCTGGGCATCAGTCCAAAAGGATTGGCGGTGTCCTGCATAATCACATTTGACATTGCACTTTGTGTACCCAATTGGTTAATTTGAGTTTGTAAACTACTGATCTGTGCTTGCAGCGCATTCAGTTGATCTTGGCTACTGCCATCTGCATAACTGTGAATCGCCATGGCGCTCAAAACGCAATAACTCAAAGCACGAATTTTCATTTTATAAACTCCTTATTTGGTTGGGTGGTGATTAAAATTCGCGTCATCCTAACAGATTTTTTACAGGGCTGCAATCAGAAAAAATGCGCATAGTGTGATCTTTAAATTACTCGGACGTTTGTGACATCAGCACCCCAAAAGCACCCCAGATCGTTTGATTGTCGGTGAGACTGTACCCAGGTTGCAGGGTCGTGCCGGGGATGGTGTCGGGGGAGAATCCGACATACCACGGAGTCTGCATGGCTGCATTGGTGGGGGAGCCTGAAATGCCTTGGGCGTTTGCGCTCACATTGGAAGGGACGTTTTCAAACAGCTCTAAAGCATAAGCCCCCAGGCCAGCCAAATTAATTTGATTGACCGTACTCAAAGCTGGATTTTTGGCTTGTGCAGCAGCGAGGGCATCTTGATAGACTGAGATATTGGTGTTCATATAGCCCACCTGATTTTGGCGTGAAATGCCTGACCAACTGCCACTCGATTTTGCAGTTCCAGGCAAACTGGAAATAATCAAATAGCTGGGTTGTCCAGCAGGGCTTTGTATTACGGCTTGAATCGGCAATCCCAAGTTGGGGTCGGTGTTGCCAAAGAGACAGGCTTGAATGCTGGTGAGGCTGGCCAAATTGGCGCAATCACTGGCATTGCTCTCGTTTTTCATAAACAAGCCTTCTGCATCAGAAGTCAAATCAGGATTGAACAAATAGAGATTGGTGAACTGAGTGGCTGACCATGACACCGGCAAGACCAAGTGAAACTTTCCATTAAACAAAGCCATGTTTTGCAAGGGGTCGGTATACAAAAGATTGTTGGCCTGAATAAAGCTGGTCCAGAGGCGGTTGTTTTCAGAATAGGATTGGTTGGTTGAGTTGTTGCACCAGCTGTGGACGGTGAGGACATACTGCCCGCCGGACTCTGAAACCTGATCGCATTTTTGTGTATCTTTGAAATAAGCGCTGTAAAGAGCTTGGGTTTGTGATGGACTCCAGCCTTGGTTTGCAAGGGGGACAGTGCCTGGAATAATGGTTTGGGTGCTGCCATCAGGAAAATTAACTGCGCCCGGTTCGCGATAGGTGCCCACGTCATACGTTGACACTTCCAGTGCACCCAAAGGCCCCAGGGAAGCAACAAACCCTGGTGAGGCAACCGTTGCGAAGTAGAAAAAACTAAACCATTTTCCATTGTAAGCCAGCTCATCCGCCAAGAGTTTGTAAAACTGAGTGTCCCCTGTTGAATTGAGCCCGCCTTCTAAGTCTACAGAAATTCCATCAACAGTGCCGAGAGAGGCAATGGCGGGTATGGCGCTCATGTCTGCAAAAATTTTGCGTTGCTGATCATTAAAGCCCGTAAAATCGGCTTTGAGATTGTTGGAGGGGTAAACGGTTAAAGCAATCTGTGGACCATTGCTATTTTGGGAAAGAAAGTCCAATAAGGGTTGTAAAAGATAAACGGACTGCCCACTTGTGTTGGTGTAGCTCAAATTGGTCTGCATGGCGCTTGAGGTCATGCTGCTTTCCACATTCCCGTCTTGGTAATCTGGATTGCCTGACAAGGGCCAATAGCTCATATTGTTCTGAAAACTCAAGTTGTTGACGTCTACAAAAGCCGATTCTATGTTTGCATGGTATGTATTGTCAGCAGTGCTGATGTCCCCTAGAAGCGTTTTAATGCTAGTTTCCCAGTTTTGTTGATCATAAGATTTTGTAAAGTCATGGGAAGTGTAGAGATAAGCAGTCCCAAATTTTTGCCCTGGGGCGTAGCTTAAAACTGAAAAGGAAGGCTCGCTGCCACTTTGCCATTGAGAGTAAGTCGTTGCTTTCGCATCATTGCTGAGATAAAGATAAAAGGTATTAAACGCGCTTTCGTTTGTTTTGGTGTCATAGGCGCGGACATTGATTTGATAGACGCCATTGCCTTGGTTGGGGAGGGTTCCCGTGACTGTCAAAAGATTTTGCTTGATGGTGAATGGGCCTGCGCTGCTGTAACCCAGTTGATCTTGAGCTGGTGTTGTTCCTGCAATGGGGGTGACTTGACCAATGCCAGTGATGTAGGCGATGGGGGCCAGGCTTGCGGCAGAGTCGTAACCATAATTGGCTGCCGTTACGGGGTCCAATTGTAAATAAGAGGCATCCAGAGAATATTGAATGGGGTCTGTGGGTTCAGTGCCTGCAGGGGAAACAAAATATTGACTTAAATCAAGGTTGATTGAGGATGCATCGTTGGGCGTGGCAGAAACCGCCAAATAGTCTTTAATATCAGGGGTGATGGGGTTGGCGCCATCAGGCATCAAATTGCTGTTGAGCGTGGTTGTGCTGTGGTTGGCAAGCCAGGTGCCTTGTACATCTCCCAGTGTATCGTCACTGATGGCAGGCGTTTTGCCTTGGGCCGTGTTCAAGACCAGTTGCGCCATACGTTGATTGATGAGTTCTGTCACTGTTTTGGCGCGAATTGCATTGGAAATCACAATGGGAAAAGTTTGCGAAATGGTTGTGGTGTCAGTCGTGCTGGGTCCTGTGATGACTTGAGCAGTGAGAGTGGGCCAGAGTACAAATTTGTCAGGAGCGGGGGTGGTTTGGCCTGGGCGGACGTAGACTGTACAAAAAGAAGGGGCAGTGCTGGGGCCGTTTGGGCAAAACTTTTTTTGCAGCGAGGCATAGGATAAGGCGCTTGTGCCAATATTGTGTTGGACAAAGATTTGCCCATTTTTAATTTGCAATAAAGCAGTTTGAGGGCCTGCATCTGTGCCATTGATGATAAGCTCTTGGCTTAAACCAGATGCAATGGAATAGATGATGGTCACAGGAGTATTGCCATTCATATTGCCCATGTAACTGCCCAAGTCAATCAAAGCGCTGTCCGCGGTGGGGAGGGGGCTTGAGTTTGATGTGCTTCCTTCGGGAGGCAAGTCGTTTTCGCCCGCATGAAGCGTGACATAAGGGATGGGTTCGCTCGTATAAGTATAGGCATTGAGGGTGCAGGTCAAACCGCCGTTTCCATCTGATGCAATCGTCAAAATACCTGGGTGATATGACGAAAACTTCACGCCGCCATATTTTACAGAGGGGTCCGTTGTATTGGTGCAAGCGATGGGTATGCCACCAGGGGGATAGGCTTTGCCTGGAGCTTGCAAAGTGCTTGGGACAGCGCAAGGATTGCTTTGGTTTTGAGGGGAGGTGGGCGACAGTCCTGCTGCTGTATAGAAATTGACTTCAATATCAGGAGACTGAACATAGGGCGAAAATAAGCTGGGGTCAAGATTCCATTGCAGGGTCTGTGTTCCAGACGAGCTTGCAAATACAGGACACATCATCGCATTGCCTGGAGCCACCACAGTATGAGTTTGATCAGGCAAGGCGCCTAATGTGATATACAGCGACTGTTCAGAATTATTGACAATGCTCGCAGCAAATGGCGTGGGTGTCGTGTTTGCTGTCAGGTATTGGGCAGACAGCAGCAAAGAAATGGCAACAGAGAGGGTTGTTATTTTCATTTTAATGTCCTTAATCGCACTGATACTGACATTGGGTTTCCTTAATGAAGAAAGTCACAGCATACCCGATGATGAAGAGAATCGGTAGGGCGATGAAGGCGGTTTGGTAATCGCTGGGGCTGAAGACGCGGGCGCCGTTTTGGAGGGTGCCTGTCCACAGTAAATCTAAAACGTAGCCGACGATGGGGATCATGATGGCGCCCACAATGACAGAGGCCATGTTGGAGAAACCCATGGCGATGCCTGTTAATTTGCGGGGATTGAGCTCAGCGGCCATGGCGTAGGAAATCACGATGCCGGCGTTGAAAAAGCCGTAGACGAACAAGAGGGCGGTGATGACATGTAAGCTTAAAAGATGGGAGAGGGCGAGGGGCAAATGGGCGCCATAAATAATGAGGCTTAATAAAACAAGGCAGGCCAAAATGGACGTTCGCATCACAGGGAGCCTCGCTTGCATGCGGTCTGAGATAAAGCCCAAAACCGGGCAGCCGATGGCGAGACCAATGAACATAATCCCCGTTGCATGTCCGGCTTCGTTCATCGGAACATGGAGGGTGGAGGCGAGATAACTCGCGCCCCATTGTTCACCAAAACAGGCAGAAGGGGCGTAGAGCAGGCCTACAAAAAGACAGTTGAGCCAAGCTTGTTTGTTCTTCATGATCTTTTTAAGTGAAGGGATGATTTTGATTTTTTGAGTCATATCAATGTCGGCGTGGGTGATTTTGGGGTTGACATCTTTCACCACAAAAATAAAGAAAAGGCAGAGGAGGACAAAGACAAAAGCAACGCCGTCCATGGCTTCGCGCCAGCCTATGCTTTGGTAAACAGTGGCCATGGGGCCTTGGCCAATCATGGCGCCCAACATCCCCATCGCTTGGGCTGTGCCCGCCAAGAGGGCAAATTTGCGAGAATCAAACCAAAGGGAAGTCAATTTCCAGGTGCCGACCAGGGCAAATGACGCGCCAAACCCCAAGAGAACACGGCTGGCATAGCCCATGGTCAAAGAGTGCATACCAGAAAAAAGCAAAGTGCTTAAGGCGCAAATGGCTGTGGAGGCGACGAGTAAACGTTTTGGGCCGAAGCGATCCACCAAGATGCCGACGGGGATCTGCATGCAGATATAGGCATAGTAGAAAAACCCTGAAAACGCGCCGATAGCAAAGGCATTGGTGTGAAATTCTGCCATCAAAGTGGGGGTCAATACACTGGGGGAGACGCGAACGATATAATCGAAAAGGAAGAACAATGCGCCGCACAACCACACCAACCAAGGCAATAATCCGATTTTTTGTTTCATGATAAGCGTTCTCCGTTTTGTTTAGTTGAAGTTTTTCTCAGGGTGTTGACCACTTGGCCCCCCAGCAAAAAAATCATCGAGGCGCAGTACAGCCAGACCAAGAAGAGGGGGATGGTTGCCAATGCGCCATAGAGCAATTCATAAGTGGTGAATACATTGGCATAAAAAGCAAAGGCGATTTTGGCTGCTTCAAACAATAAGGCTGCAAACAGACCGCCCGTAAAACAGTGTCGCCAAGAGACGTGGCAGCCGGGCAGTGTTTTATAAAGAAAGGTATACGCCAAGCTTGAGCAAATGAAAGGAGAGAGGATCAAGGCTTTGCTGACCACACGCGCCAAGAGCACTTGTTCAGAGACAATGTATGAGCTTAAAGCTAGGCTGATGCACAGTAGTAGGGGGCCGACGGTGATGATGCTCCAGTGAATCAGTAGGGAGAGGCCAAAACGGCGAGGCTTTTCTACTTGCCACAGTTCATCTAAATGCGTTTCCATCGTGATCAACATCATGATGCCTGTGGCAAAGAGAAAGACAAAGCTAAACCAAGGGAGGGTTTTTGCATCTTTTTGAAAATCGAGAACATAGCTCAACACCACGCGTCCGGTATGGGGGACAAAATTGGCGAAAACAAAGGCTTCAATCGAAGCGATGAGGCTGTCAAAAAAGGGGAAGAAGCTCAAAATACTGACCATGACAATGGTCAAAGGCACAAAGGCCATTAAGGTGGAATAGGCCAAACTGCCTGAACGGGTAAAGCCATGTTGGGCATAAAAATCGGTGGCCACCTTTTTCCAGAAACGATAAGTGTTGCTCGCAAAGCATTTTGGTTTGTGCAAAGATATCTGTCTTATTAACTGGGAAAGAGGCATGAAGTCTATGAAAGAATATATTTTGATTTTGTACTATAGCAGAACAGGTTCAGTATTTGAAATGGCGAAAGCCATCAGCAAAGGCGTGATTTCACTGGGTGTGGAAGCACGGATTCGCACTGTGCCCCCTGTGTCAACCACCACAGAAGCGGTGGACCCGCCTGTTCCCAATGAGGGCCCAGTCTATGTCACCAAAGAGGATGTCAAAGATGCCGCGGGCTTGGCCCTGGGCAGTCCCACCCGTTTTGGCAATATGGCAGCCCCCTTGAAATATTTTTTGGATACGACCGGAGACCTCTGGTTTGCTGGCAGTTTGGTCAACAAACCCGCCTGTGTGTTTACCTCCACCAGCAGTCTGCACGGCGGACAAGAAACAACACTGCTCTCAATGATGTTGCCCTTGCTGCATCATGGCGCTGTCATCATGGGCATTCCCTACACGGAGCCATTGCTCTCCGCCACCCAAACCGGCGGAACACCTTATGGCGCCAGCCATTATGCGACGCAAAACAACACGAGCAAACTGTCTGTTGAAGAAGAAAAGCTCTGCTTTGCCCAGGGTCAACGTTTGGCGAGTTGTGCGCTTAAATTGAAGGCGTGATAAAAACACATCTGTAAAATTTCAATAGACAGATTAATATTATTTATTTAAAATACACGCATAAGGAAATTACGAAACTGTAAGGTTTCGGCTTGCACAAGGACGTGCACCTTTGTTAAGATCGATGATACCTTGTTTCAACAAGAAGAAAATATGTTAGCGACATTCACTTTAGAAGAAATGAATTACACAGACATCCAGGCTTATCTGGATTTTTCGCAACGCGAATATGCCCAAGGCATGCTGGATCAGGGGGAATATCCTGACTATGAAACTGCACTGCGGGCGGCGCGGAATGAAATCAACTATTATTACAATCACATTGTGGTGGGGGAATCGCATTTTGCCTACCATCTCAAAAACGGCATGACCAATGAAAAAATGGGCGTGTTGGCCTTTTCTATTTTGTTGCGTCGGGGGGAGAAAAATCCCTTTGTCTTTGTGGATTACATCAGCGTTTTTCCTCAGTATCGCCGACTGGGTTATGCCAAACTGGGCATGCAATGGCTGGAAAATTGGGCGCGCGAACATCACATTAAAACAATTGAATTGAATGTCATGAAACATAAAAAAGGGGCCGTTGCTTTGTATCAAGGTCTGGCTTATGACGTTTTCCAAGAGCGGGCTTTGGGCCTGTCCAAAGTGCCGGGTCGTTTTGACATGCGTAAGGTGCTGGCTTGAAGTGGATTCCACTTCCCCCAGCTGTTGTTTGTGTTGCCGTCTCCAAAAAACAAAGTATTGATGCGATCCGTGAAGCCTGGTCCTTGGGGTATCGCCATTTTGGCGAAAGTTATGTGCAGGAAGCTCTTCCTAAAATTCAAACTTTGAGGCAGGGGGTTTGGCATTTTATTGGTCGTATACAAAGCAATAAAATCAAAGCGATTGCCCAGTATTTTGATGTGGTTCACAGTCTTGCTTCAGTCGATCATGCCCAAAAATTAGAGGCTGCTTGTGCTGCTTTGCAAAAAAGGATGGATGTTTTTATCCAAGTCAATTTGGCCGCTGAATCCCAAAAAGAGGGCGTTTCCCCAGAGGAGTTGCCTGCAATGATGTTCCAGCTGCGCGGCCTGCCTCATTTAAACCTGATCGGCTTGATGCTGATCCCCAAATTGGATGAAAGCGAA
>CAYGFJ010000003.1:811-20023 GCA_964349115.1 uncultured Francisellaceae bacterium | reverse complement strand
TAGGAGATGGATGCCTCGACATAATCGCGAAGCAAGCGTTCAAAATGAGGAACATTGCCCTGGGTCAGCGATTCCAGGAGGGCCTTGTAATCAGCAAGGTCAATTTTTTCGCTGACCCAATGTTCAAACATGCCCCGATACAGCCAAGCGATTTCTTTATTGGGGATTGACAAGGTGGCCCATAAGGCATCATCCCCCATGCGAACATTCACTGCCTTTAAGTATCCCGTAAACAGCAAAAAGCTGTATAGCGCAGCCGCATCTAGATTTAAAGTATTAAAGACAATCCCTTCGCTCACTGGCACATCAATCATTTCATTTTTCAAAAGTTTTTCCAAATTGCCTTTGGTGTCAGCATCCGCTTTGGCCAGCATGTCTCCAACCAAGCGGTTATTGGCCGTGTTGACCCAATAAGGGCGCAGCTCAGCTTGATTGCTCAAGCAATTGACAATCGACCAAGGATTATAAATTTCCCATTCTCCGAATTGATAGCCGTTGTACCAGGTTTGAATCGACTCACGATGCTTTTGCAATTGACATTTTTCCAGAAGTAAATCCAATTCTTCCTCTGTAAAGCCAAAGTATTCGCCATACTTGCGAGATAAGATTGAGTAGACATTCAAATTGTTCAAATCCGAAAACATACTTTCTTTCGAAATGCGCAAAATGCCCGTGATGACACCGCGGTACAGATGAGTATTGTCTTTGAATGCAGCACCCATCAGGCCACGCATAAACTGGATCATCTCCTCATAATAATTTTGAGCATAGGCCACATGAATGGGGGAGTCATATTCATCCAGCAACAAAATCACCGGTTTCTGATAAGCTCGCTCCAGCCAGCGGCTTAAATAAAGGAGGCTGTTTTCAAGATGTTTGCGTGAGGCGGTTTCATCCAAGATGCTTTGAAAATTTGCCTTTTCAGCAGGATCTAAGGCAGGGCTGTCTAAAAGAGCACGATGATACCGATAGACATCCGCGATCAGCGCTTGAAATTTTTGATAAGCCTGCTCAAAGTCAGGCTCTTTGATGTCCTTAAAACTCAAATAAATCACCGGATATTGCCCCTGATAGGCCTGATATTTTTCCCCCGCCCGCCAGATTTTCAAAGGTTCAAACAAATGCCGCTTTGATTTTTCAGACTTCTCAAAAAAGCATTTCAACATCCGCATCAGCAAAGTTTTGCCAAAGCGCCTGGGGCGGGGAAACAAGGTGATGTGATCTGTGCTGTCAATCAACGCTTGAATCACCTCCGTCTTATCCACCAGGGTGGCATTCTCTTCAATCAGCCCCTCAAAATCACTTTGTCCAATCGCAAAGCGTGCCCCAGCTGCAAAGTTGTCTTTTTGGTAAATATAAGCAGGCATAAATAGAAGTCCATGATTGAAGCAGTGTCACATTCTATCGAAGGGGGTCTCTAAAAGCAAAAATCTCAGCAGGGGCTGGACTAGACTTAGTCTGTATGGTATGGTGGCTCAAGTTCAGTCATGCCAAGGACATTTATGCAAACTGTCAATATTCATGAAGCAAAGACTCACTTTTCGCGATTGATTCACTCTGTTTTAGATGGAGAGGAAGTCATTATCGCCAAAGCGGGTGAGCCGCTTGTCAGAATGATGAAAATCGTGCCCACTAAAAAGAAGATTATTTTCGGCGGCATGAAAGGTGAGGGCTCTATTGGTGATGGCTTTGATGATGAATTGCCAGAAGATTTATTGGCGTTATTTGAGGGGCGAGATGAAGACTCTCATTGATACCCATATTTTGCTCTGGATTGTTTTTGATGACCCAAGACTAAGTGCAAAGATGCGCCTGGATATCATGAATGCTGATGTGGTGTATGTCAGTTTGGCATCACTGTGGGAATGCGCTATCAAGGTTGGTATTGGAAAATTAAATCTTGATATTGCGCAATTAAATCGTCGGCTCAAGTCCTTTGGCTTTGAGCTTTTGCCTATCAAATGCGAGCATTTGGTTGTTCTGTCAAAGTTGCCGATGTTGCATCGTGATCCTTTCGATCGCCTCTTGATTGCTCAAGCACAAACTGAGCCGCTTGTCTTGGTCTCAGCCGATGAAAAGATGAAAGCGTATGATGACATCCATGTCTTATAAATTAGGCATTCTCATCTCCAATTTAGGCACGCCAGATGCGCCAGGATTTTGGGCGGTGCGGCGGTATTTGAAGGCCTTTTTGTCTGACCCTAAAGTGATTGATCTGCCGCGCTGGAAGTGGCTGCCTATTTTGAATCTGATCATTTTGAATATACGGCCGTTCAAGTCAGCTCGCAATTATCAAAAAATTTGGATGCCGGAAGGCTCGCCTCTGTTGGTCTGGAGTCAGCGTATTGCTGATCAATTGCAGGCGGCTTTGCCCGATGTGCCGATTGCTTTGGGGATGACGTATGGAAAGCCCGGCGTGGCGGATGCTGAGGTGGCATTAAAAGCACAAGGGGTGACGAAAATCATTCGTTTGTCTCTGTATCCGCAGTATTCGCGGACGACAGGGGGGGTGGGCTATCATGATCATCCGCTTTATATCCAGGCGCTCAAAAATGCCGTCGAAACTCATTGGGCCACGCATGGCCGTCAAGAGAGGCTGATTCTCTCCTATCACGGCTTGCCTGAACGGTATATTGCAGAGGGCGACCCTTATTTGAAGCAATGCACAGAAACAACAGCCTTGCTGACAAAAGCGTTGAATCTCAGTGCGGATGAATACATCATGTGTTTTCAATCCCGTGTGGGACGGGAAAAATGGCTGGCGCCGTATACTGACAAAGTTTTTTTTGATTTGGCTCAGTCTGGCGTTAGAAAAATAGACATCTTTTGTCCGGGCTTTGCCTGCGATTGCTTGGAAACATTGGAAGAAATCAACATTCGCTATCGAGAACTTTTTATGCGATCAGGCGGCGAAGCATTTCAATACATTTCCTGTCTCAATGACTCAGTAGATCAGGTGCAATTGCTGAGGGCTCTTTTCAAAATAAATTACGATGTCCATTCAAAAAAGCTTTGATGGGCAGACGTTTTCCACCAGGAGCTTGAACTTCTTGTAATGCCAAAAGGCCTTGGCCCGTTTGGATGAAGAGATGATCGCTGCTGATAGAAGCGATTTCGCCCGGGGCAACTTTGCTTGTTTGATCAGGATGGGCAGAGGCAGACCAGAGGCGTAAAGGCTGGCCTTGCAATTCCATGCTTGCAATCGGCCAAGGATTGAAGGCACGCACTTGGTTGGCAAGGTCCATCGCAGAGCGAGTCCAGTCGATTTTGGCTTCTTCTTTTGTGAGTTTATGGGCGTAAATGATGCCCTCAGTGGCTTGGGGAGTGGGGTGTAAATGGCCTTTTTCTTCTTGATTCAAAGCCTCCAGCAGTAAAGCTGCGCCTTCTTCAGCGAGGCGATCATGCAGTTCTCCGCCCGTCATAGTGGGTGTGATGGCCACTTTTTTTTGAAGCAAAATGGGGCCGGTGTCCAAGCCTGCATCCATGTGCATAATGGTCGCACCGGTTTCAGCATCGCCTGCTTCAATGGCCCGTTGAATTGGTGCCGCACCTCGCCAGCGTGGGAGGAGGGACACGTGAATGTTCCAACATCCTTTTGTGGGAAGGTCAAGCACCGCCTGGGGGATGATGAGCCCATAGGCCACCACAATCATCAGATCCGCCTGATAAGTTTTAAGAAGATCCTGAACGGCTGGTTCACGCAATTTTTCCGGCTGATGAATCGGAAGCTGATGGGCTGCAGCCAGCAATTTGACTGGGCTCTCCATCATTTTCTGCCCCCGACCAGCAGGACGATCCGGTTGAGTCAACACGGCCAGCACTGTGTGCTGACTAGAAAGCAGTGTTTTCAATACGGTGGCCGCGATGTCCGGAGTTCCGGCGAAGAGGAGTTTCATGAGTTTAACCTTTGACAACAGGTGTGAAATCAGACCATTGCTCAATACGGAAGGCGCGAATATCACGAACAGACTTGGGAAACCAAGTTTGGGCCTTTAAGGCCATGATTGCTTGAAACAGTTTAGCCATATTGTCGTCTTCGTTGACATACAGGCTGCCTTGAATTCTGGAAAACCCGTATTCTGTAAGAATGGCGCCAATTTCCGCATAAGCAGGAGACACCCCTTTGGGATGATGCTCTTCAGTGTCAGCAACAACAAGATCAAAAGCAATGGCAAACATCAGCGTGCCACCGGATCATTTTTTAAATGAGAGTAGCGATAATCTGTTTCTTCGCCTGTATTGAGGATGCGAATGCGAATCAGCCAATCGCCATCTTTGCCAGTTTTAATAGGTTGCATGACTTGATACGCAGGGCCGAGGGGGCCAAAGCGTCTGAACTGACCGATAACTGATTGGTCTGGAAATGCTGTTTTCATTCGCATAGATCGTCCCCTTGTTTATTTTGCGTAATTTTCCTTCAATTTAATGGGCAAGTCAAGCAAGTTACATCGCAGTATGCCGCAATTTAGCCAATTTTTTTTCGGCCATTTGGCGTTTTAGGGCGGAGATGCGGTCGAAGAAAGTGATGCCTTCTAGGTGATCATATTCGTGGAGGAGACAGCGGGCGGGATAGCCTTCGCGTTCGCAGAGAAACTCTTTGCCGTGGCGATCAAAGGCTTTGACGACGACTGTGTGAGGGCGGAGGACGGCGACGCGGATGCCTGGGAAAGAGAGACAGCCTTCTTCTTCGCTGACTTGCGCTTCACTTTCAAAGACGATTTCGGGGTTGATGAAGAAGAGGGGGCTCTTTTTTTCATGGTCTTCATCCATGATGAAAATCCGTTTGGAAATGGCGACTTGATTGGCCGCAAGGCCCATACCATCGTCGGCGTACATGGTGTCTAACATATTATCGAGGAGGGTTTGTAAGGCATCATCCCATTTAGTCACGGGCAGGCATTTCTTTTTCAGGATTGGGTCGGGGTATTTGACAACATGCAAGAGGGTCATGGTTTTCTTTATCAATAAGGAAATTCGCATTATTATAACGGCCTTGTTTCCCACCCTCAAGCCACCAGTCAGGAATTGCCTATGAACGTCAGTATTTTCGAACTTTTCAAAATTGGGATTGGCCCATCGAGCTCCCACACCGTGGGGCCGATGCGGGCAGGGCGGGCATTTATTGTGGAAGCAGACGCAGCCGGTTTGATTGAAAAGGCCACGCGTTTGCACATTGATTTGTATGGCTCTTTGGCATTAACGGGCAAAGGGCATGGAACAGATTTGGCTGTTGTGTTGGGGATAGAAGGCGAAGCGCCTGATTCCATCGACCCTGATCAAGTACCGTTGATGATGGCAGGCATTCGCAAAAACAAGACTTTGTCGCTTTTGAAAAAGAAAATCATTGCCTTTGATGAGGGCAGCGACTTGCAGTTTCATTATCTCACAAACCTGCCTTATCATCCCAATGGAATGCGGTTTAGCCTGTTTGATGCGAAGAGCGAGTTGTTGCTGGCGGACACGTTTTACTCCATCGGTGGAGGGTTTATTTTAAGTGAGGCACAAACCTGCAACGCGGCTGCTTCTCAAGAGAAACCGCCTGTTCCCTATCCTTTTTCAACGAGCAAAGCATTGCTGTCCCATTGTGAAAAAACAGGATTTTCGATTGCTCATATCATGATGGAAAATGAAAAAGCCTGGCACACAGAAGCGGAAATCAAAGCATGGATTTTGAAGGTGTGGGGGGTGATGCAAGCGTGTATTGAGCGGGGTTCTCGCGAAACGGGCATTTTGCCTGGAGGCCTCAAAGTCAAACGCCGGGCCCATGATGTTTTGCTGCGATTACAAGCGCAAAAAGAAGCAGGCCTTCCTCCGGATGAAATGAATTGGATGAACCTCTACGCCATGGCCGTCAATGAAGAAAATGCCGCCGGCGGACGGGTAGTGACTGCCCCCACCAATGGCGCTGCAGGGATCATCCCCGCCGTCTTGAATTTTCATATGCATTTTGGTCATCTCACTGCTTCCCTGGCGGGAGAAGTCGAGCGCAGCTCGGGAGAGGAAGCCATCATCGAATTCCTATTAACCGCCACCGCCATCGGCATTCTTTTCAAAGAAGGTGCCTCGATCTCGGCGGCCGAAATGGGTTGCCAAGGCGAAGTCGGCGTTGCCTGCTCCATGGCCGGCGCTGCCTTGACGGCTGTCTGGGGCGGCACCCCTGCTCAAGTCGAAAACGCCGCCGAGATGGGCATCGAGCACAATCTTGGCCTGACCTGCGACCCTGTGGGCGGCTTAGTCCAAATCCCCTGCATCGAACGCAATACCATGGGCACTGTCCAAGCCGTCAACTGTGCCAAATTGGCTTTGATGGGTGATGGCACCCACGTTGTCTCTTTAGACGACGCCATCCGCGCCATGAAAGAAACCGGCAATGACATGAAAGACAAATACCGCGAGACTTCCAAAGGTGGTCTTGCCATCAGCGTTAATCAGCCGGCATGTTAATTGACTCATGCAATTTCAAAATCTCATTCCGAAAAGATTGGGGAATGCGGGCCCAGTCCATGATGTCGACACTGATGGGTAGATTGCTGTCTCGAAAGGCTTCGCGGAGTTCAATCAAGTTGGGGAGGCGTTGGTTTAGATCTTTTGGATTTCTCATCACCAAATCTAAGTCGCTCATGTCGTGGGATTGACCAGAGACACGGCTGCCGTAAGCCCAAACTTCCATGCCGGGAGCCACTTGAGTGAGAATTGCTTTGAGCATTTCCAGGTATTTTGGTTTTAAATCTAGCATGAGGACCCGCATTTTTCTTGCAAGACACGCTCTAAGGCAGTGATGTCTTCTAAAAATTCAGGCATCAGCGAGAGCGTTTCTTCTGCAAATTCTTCGCCATAATCATGGGCGGTGTTGTTGCGATTGTCACGGTATAAAAACCAGCGCTCTACAGCACCTCCTTCAATCAAGCTGTGTTTGGCCGCTTCGCGAAGTACCTCCTTGTAAGTCAATGCATCAACTGCTTTTGGGTTTCCATGATAGGTTTTGAGTGCTTTACGTAATAACTTGGCGGCGGTCTCCAAGGTCAGTTCAAAGCCTTTGATCACTGCGTTTCTGAAAATTTCATAATCGATGCTCTCTGGCACGGCAGCATTTAGATGCTCTAAAGAAGAGCGAAGGGTTCGAATGCAGATTGAGAGGTGGTTGGTGTTGATGGCCATTGGTTTTTTGTCTCCTATTTCCGTATATTTAGGGGTAGTTGCTCTCAAAAGTCAAGACAAAAACCATTGCAGAGCAGGGTATCCCGAGCGTTCGCTTTAACTATCGTGGAGTGGGCAAAAGCGAGGGGGCCACCATAGGATGGATTTTTATGAATTCATGAACACTGTTCATGCAGCATTGAAGATACTGCAAGGAGAGCGGGACTCTTTGAAATGTCAAGTTGGAAAAATCCATTACCAAATTGACCGATTTGGATATTCATGCATTCAATTATATAATTTAAATTGACTTCACTTTTTTATTTCAGTATCATTCTTGTCTGCTACATTCTATTCATCTATAAAAAGGAACAAGACAAATGAAAAAAATATTTATGGCAAGTACTCTCGCTCTGTTGGTTTCATCAGCTTATGGCGTGACGGCCCAAACAGCCGTTTATATTGGTGGGCTCATGGGGGGTTCCAGTCCGGAAGCGCCCGCACCTTCACAAGTGAATGCGGCGACATCCGATACAGCAGGGGTTGTTTTTGGAGGAACGCTTGGTTTTGATTATGCAGTCAATCCCAATTTTTTAATGGGGGTTGAGGTTTCAGAAATCAGTTTTGGTTCTGCAAGTTATATCAGTAGTGCTGAATCAGGGTCGTCAACGGTTCAGAATTTTTCAAGTGAAGGCGTTCAATTGATGGGGACACTGACCTATTTAAATCAAAATGGTCTGAATGTGTTTGGAAAGCTTGGGATGATTGATGAAGAAACCGATTTTTGGTCGATGAATAATGCCACCTGGTTCCCTCTGTTTGCAAACATCAGTTCAGTTTCTGAATGGGTTCCTGCTGCTGCACTGGGCATTGGATTTATGCCAGACAATCATTGGGATATTGCCTTGCAGTATGAGCATACCTTTGGAAGCGATTGGAATGTCAACAACCCAACAAGCTCTTTAAGCCCAATGGCTGAAAATGCCTTCACGCTGGGTGTAACGTACAAAATTCCCGTTTAATTCGCATGGTGTTAACCCAGATATTTCACTGATACCGCAAAAAAGTTTGACTTCAAACAAAAAAGTCATTAAGATGAGCGGCTTCTTTAAGGGGGCTATAGCTCAGCTGGTAGAGCGCTTGCATGGCATGCAAGAGGCCAGCGGTTCGACCCCGCTTAGCTCCACCAAAGAAGAGGTAAAAAATGACTCTACTTGAGTCGGCCTCGTCCCTATCGTCTAGAGGCCTAGGACATTGCCCTTTCACGGCAGTAACGGGGGTTCGAATCCCCCTAGGGACGCCATTCTTGGCATCGATCCAAGTTCGGGAAGCATAATGACCTACAAAAAACTCAGCTTCTCCCTCCATGAATCGCAATTTCTCAAAGTGGATGAAATGCTGACGCGCTTGGGGGCTTTGTCGATTACGACAGAAGATGCAAAAGATGTGCCGATTTTGGAGCCGAAGCCTGGAGAGACACCCCTCTGGGATGAGCTCACTGTGGCGGCTTTGTTTCAGAAGAATAAAAATGAGGCGAAGGTGACAGGCAAGCTGATGCCGCTTTTGACCGAAGCACAGCAGGCATTGATGGTGTGGGTAGAAGTCTCTGATCAAGGCTGGGAGCGGGCCTGGTTGCAGTATTATGAACCCATTTGTTTTGGAAATACCCTTTGGGTGGGAAGTGCTGAGCACACTCCTCCTGTGGACGTCAAAGCCACTTTGTTTTTAGATCCTGGTTTGGCCTTTGGGACAGGGTCTCATCCCACCACTTATTTGTGTTTGGAAGCACTGAGTGAAGTCGATTTGACCGGCAAGACTTTGATTGATTATGGTTGTGGATCAGGGATTTTGATGTTGGCGGCGCTGAAGCTTGGGGCTCGGCACGTTTGGGGGACAGACATTGATCCCCAGGCCTTGGAGGCAACGCTTGAAAATGCGCGACGGAACCACATTGATGAGCAGGTATTTGATCTTGTGCTTCCTTTGGCCAACATCCAAGTAGACCTTCTGATTGCCAATATTCTCATGACCCCTCTGGTCGAACTCGCGGACACCTTAGTTCATCTCGTCAAACAAAGCGGAATACTCATCTTGTCAGGTCTTTTAGCCGACCAGGCCGAAGCAGTCAAAACAGCCTATGTAGGCAAAGTCGAATGGCTAGAAGTCAAAGAAAAAGACGGCTGGATTTGTCTTGTGGGGCGTATTATTTAGTTTTCAATCAAGGCCCGAACCGCTTGTAAGCTTGCCAAAGTATCGACGCCAGGAGGATTGGGTGCTGGGGCCAAATCAACATGAATTTTGTAGCCATGCCAGAGAACGCGGAGTTGTTCTAAGGATTCAATCCGCTCGTGAGGGCTTTGGGTGAGAGTGGGATATTGCCTCAAAAAATGACCGCGGTAGCCGTAGAGGCCAATGTGGCGGTGGAAGAAGAGCTCTTCACTCATCTCTCCAGGGAATTCGTTGCGGGCCCAGGGAATCGGGGCACGGCTGAAGTAGAGGGCGTAGTTGTTTTTGTCAAAAGTGACTTTGACGTAATTGGGGTTGAAAATGTCGGTTTTTTCAGTGAGCGCTTCGCATAAAGTGGCAACGGTGGCATCGGGATGTTTTTCCAGATTTTCTGCCACTTTTAAGAGGTTTTTGATGGGGATCAAGGGCTCGTCGCCTTGTAAATTCAAGATGATGTCATCATCCGCATAGCCGTTTAAAATCATGGCCTCAGCGCAGCGATCCGTTCCTGAGGGGTGGTTTGCATCAGTCATGCAGCAGGGGGCTTTAAATTGTTTGCACAAATCCATAATGCGGGCGTCATCGGTTGCGATCATGACGCTGTCAAAGCCGCATTCCATGGCGCGATCAAAAGTGTGTTCCAAAATCGATTTCCCGCGGATTTCAATGAGCAGTTTTTCTTTCAATCGGGTAGAAGCATATCGCGCTGGGATGATGATCCGTTTCGCCATTACGACTTCACCTGATCCAATTCTTCCAAACTTAAGGGGCGGGCTTCTTCGACCAGCATGATGGGGATGCCATTGCGGATGGGAAAGGCCAGTTTGTCTGCCTTAGACCAGAGCTCCTCTTTGTCTTTGTGATAAATGAGGGGAGTTTTGGAAGTGGGGGACACTAGGATTTCTAAAAGTTTTTTGTTCATGATGGTTCCTTAAATACAAGCTCTGAAGGTAGATTATGGCACAGCTTGTGCAACGATTTCACCTAAGACAAGGGCGGGTGAGATGACTGTGTCAGCGCCATTTTGGGTGGCGTAGTCGATGTTTTGGGGCTCGTCGATGCGGGTAATGATTTTGAAATGGGCGTGGGTGTGTTTTTTGATGCGCTCGGCGACCATGGTGACAAGTAGGTTTTGGGCGTCAGAGTTGGATGCACAAACGAGGGTGTGCGCGCCTTTGAGGTTGGCGGATTGCAGGACATCTTCATGTGAGGGGTCGCCTGAAATCACTTTAAAGCTTGCTTTTTCTGCCAATTTCAACTGATCAGCATTCTCGACAATGACAACGACCGATTTTCCTTTGGCCTGTAGGGTCTTTGCAATGTGTAGGCCGAGTATGCCTCCTCCGACAACAATGACATGATTGTTTGAAACGTTGAGTTTATTGACCATGGTGACCACCTTTTTCATCCTTTGTTCCATTGCAGGGCCTAATAAAATTGAAATCGCTGCGATAAACGTGCCCACTCCCAAAATAATCATAGAGCAGGTAAAGATTTTGGCATTGCTCGTGATGGGAAGGATATCGCCGTAGCCGATTGTACTATAGGTTTCCATGGAATAATAAAAGGCATCCACAAAAGTATGAATGCCTTGATATTGGGCACGCAAGAGATAACAGCCCACAACGCCGTAAACGAGGACCACCACAATCGAGAAAAAGGCAATGACCTGCTGAGGACGCATGGGATTGGCGCTGGGTTTATGAAAAGAAGCGCGGAATAACCCTAAAACAAGCATCATGAAAAGACCGTAGATAAACTGGAACAAGATGAGATGCGGCAGGAGGCTGTCCAGGAGATTTAAAATAGAGAAGAGCATGGCCAGTCGCCAAGCCGCGCGTCGACCATGGTAGAGGCCGCGTCCCAGAAAAAGGTAAATCACCCCAATCAGGATCGCCGTTAAGGACTTGACAGGATTGAAGTCCCAGAAGAGAACTAGCGTGCTCAGTTCATTTAAGGCCGCAGCATTGCTGGTCCAAAAAAACGAGGAGATCCCAAAGACAAGATTGACCATGCCTTTCAAGAAGATCAGCCAGCCGATGTACTTGGGGATGTGGTGTTTAATATGGTTGAGGGTCGTCATGAAGGCATCCTAGCATGAAGTGTTGGTCGACCCAAGAAAGTTATGCACAAAATCTCTGGATAAAGATGTGGATAACTTTGTGGAGAAGTCCCAAATGAAAGGAAAAACAAGACTTAAAATTTTTGCATAGATTTGATGCAAGGAATGATTTTTTCAACTTGACAGATCAGGCGCCCATCAATCAAGTCAGCTGAAATTTTTTGTCCTGGACTTGTCATTTCAACATGGGATAACACCTTGTTTTTGTCTGTGTATAAAATGGAATATCCTCTTGTTAAGATATTGATTGGACTGAGTGTTTGAATTTTTTCAACGAGGATTTTGAACTTACTTCTCTTTACGAAAAGGATGTTTTTTATCCCCATCTGGTTGCTGGTGCGTATTGCATTCAGCTTGTTTTTCAGGGATTCGATTTGTCGAGGAGGAGCGCTTTTTTGTACGAGATGCTCAAGCCCTTGCAGGGCATTTTTTTGGGCTAAAAGCGTTTTGTGGATAATTTTATTAAGATCATCCTTTTTAAAGCGTAAAACTTGGCTTTGCGCCATCAATTTTTCTCGCGGACGCCTGATAAGACGAGCTTTTTGATCGATAACCTGAGCTTTATTTTGTAAAAGGCGAGTGAGAGATTGGTGTAATCGTCGCTGGTATTGCGTGAAGTGAATTAATAAATCCTCGCTATTGGGGCTGACCAACTCCGCTGCAGCTGAGGGAGTGGGGGCCCGGTGATCGGCAACTAAATCGCTGATCGTTAAGTCAATTTCATGGCCAACGGCGGAGACGATGGGGAGGGTCGATTTGAAAATGGCATAGGCCAATTCACTGTTATTGAAGGCCCAAAGGTCTTCGTTGGATCCGCCGCCTCGTGTCAGGATGAGTACACTGCAAGGCGAAGAGTCATTGTTGGCGGCATGAATGGCTTGAATCAAAGTAGCGGGAGCCTCTTTGCCTTGAACTTGGCAGGGGTAAATAGTGATAGGGATAAATGACGCACGTCGCTTTAAAACGGCCAACACATCTTGCAAAGCTGCGCCGGTCACTGAGGTGATGATGCCAATTCGCTTTGGAAAGCTCGGAAGAGGCTTTTTAAATTCAGGCGAAAATAGGCCTTTTGCATTGAGTTTGCGTTTTAGCGCTTCCAATTCTTGCTGAATGACGCCGCTGCCGCTTAAGAATATTTTTTTGATGACGAGTTGATAATCCCCTCGATCAGGGTAAATGGTGACTTCTGCCAAGACAATAATGGACAGGCCATTTTCCAATTGAAAGGCAAGCGGTGTTTGCCGACCTCGAAACCATGCACAGCGAATTTGCGCTTGTTTGTCTTTGAGTGAAAAGTACATGTGCCCAGACGCAGGGCGAGACAAGTTTGAGAGTTCACCCGTCACAAATACAAGCTTGAATTCAGACTCCAAAGCCGCGGCTGCTGAGCGATTCAGTTCATCCACTGTAAAAATGTATTCGCCGTCTTCGGTATAAAGTGGTTTTTGCGCTGCGCTCATTGAGCTTTTCTAGAGAGAAAGAAGCTGTGATTCTAGCATTTTTACTGGGCTTGTCACCCATGCGAAAGACATGTTGACTTTATTTGAACAGTCAGTATAATGCGCACTTGTCCCATATGAATAGAGGAGAGAACATCATGTTGGAACTTGAGATTGTAAAAGGTCTGTCGCCTGATAATCCGAGCGAGCGGACTAAGACGTTTAGCGATCACGGCGGAATCATTGGCCGCGATCAAGGGGCGGATTGGGTTTTCCATGATCCATCGCGCAGTGTGTCTGGGCAGCATGCCAAAGTCATTTTTTCAAATGGCAGTTATTACCTCTCTGATTTAAGCACCAATGGCACCTTTACCGAGGCAGGTGAAGCGCTTCGTAAAGGGGAGTATCGCGTGCTGAAAGTGGGGGAAGTGTATGTCGTGGGGCCCTATCATTTTGAAGTGGTGCGCATGGCCCATCGCGATAGCATTGATCCACTGAAAGAAGCGGGTCTGGAGCATTTGCTTTGGGAATCTGATGCTGAGCCCTTGTCAGTCAAAAAGAAAGTGGAGGGGCCAAGCACCCTGAAAGCCTTTGATTTTATTCCTGAGCCTTTTGATTTTAGAGGAGCCATACCTAAGGAACTGCCTAAAGCGGCACCTCAGGAATTTGTGCAATCGTTTTGTGAACAATTTGCAAAAGCGCTATGGGATGAATATGAACGTCGGTTTACAACAGAAGGAGAGAAAAATTGAAAAAATTAGTGAGTCTGACAGCAGGCGTGGGGCTTGCATTATTACTGGGGGGCTGTGCCAGCATGAATGGCACAATCAGTTCTACCATCAGCTCCACTTCAGACATTAATGTAGACATCAATGGCAATCCATCAGCAGTCGCCCTCAATATTTTTGAATTGACCAGCCCTGGTCAATTTGAAAAGTCTGATTTTATGGCTTTGTACACGCATCCTTCGGCTGCCTTGGGCAATACTTTGGTGGCTGAAAAAAGCGTGATGCTGGCACCGGACAGTCAAGAAACGGTGAGTCTGCCAGCGGTGAAGGGCGGTGCTTATTTGGCCTATGTAGCGGCTTATCGTGACTTGAGCCACAGCACCTGGTCATTGGTGGTGCCTGTGAATCCCCTGCCTTTGATTGGGGCCAGCGTCAATGTCATGGTGAGTGCAAATCGCATTTCTCTCAGTCAATAAGGATCAGAGCATGAAGCGTATTTTATGGAGAGAGGGCTTGTTTATGCAGGCCCATCATTTGCAAAGACAAGATTATTTGTGGATGAACGCATTGCGAGCCAGCGTCCGGGAGCAAGGGCCTTATGCTTATGGATTGAAAGCATTTTCCTATACCCAGTCGATGTTGGCCAAAGGCGAGGTCGTGATCGAAATTTTGGAAGGCATCATGCCGGATGGCACTCCCTTTCATTTAAGCGGGCAGTCTGAGCGTTTGAGCTGTAACCCTAAAGCAGATCAAGTGCCTGCGTATATTGCTTTGACCTTGCCTCATGAAAAAACAAAAGGGATTCGCGTGGCGGAAGATTTTGCCTCTGCCAAAGACGAACGCTATGTGATTGAGCATGAACAGGTCTCTGATGAAATGATTGGTGAACAAGCGCTTTTGGACATTGAAGTACTGGTTCCGCACTTTAAACTGCGCTGGATTAAAGAAGGGGAGGAGACCCCTGGTCTGTCGGTTTTGCCTTTATTAAAAGTGTTGGAAGTGCGTGAAAATGGTGAGATTAGAGTCGATGACCATTTTATCCCTCCTGTGTTGAGCCTTCGTGTTCACCCCAGTTTGACTCAAGTAGTGAAAGAAGTGTCTGGCTTTTTGAGCTTGCGGCGGAATACTTTGTTAGAGCGGATCAGTGGGGTCAATCAATATGGCGTTGCTGGCATCACTGAATTGTTGCTGCTTCAGCTCATTAATCGCTATGAACCCACATTGCAGCATTATCGGGAGCAGACCGATGTCCACCCTGAAAAAATATTTCTGTTGTTTTTGCAGTTGGCAGGCGAGCTCAGAACTTTTACCAGTGAAGACCGTGGGTATGCTAACCCGCCTTTGTATCAGCATCGCAATTTGGCGATATCGTTTGGGAAACTGATGGAAGATCTGCGCGCTGCGTTCAATTATGTCTTCGATGAGCCCGCGATTTTGCTTCCCTTTGAAACGTATAAATACAATTTATACCTGGCCCAATTTGACAAGCTGAACTTTGATTATGCCCGTTTGGTTTTGGGCGTGAAGGCGGACATGCCCTTGGAACAGCTGCGCAATCTCTTTCCCACTCATGTGAAGCTGGGGCCGACCGAGATGATTCGCGATTTGGTCAATCTGCAAATTCCTGGGCTGCCTGTCAATTTGCTGCCGGTCGCCCCAAGACAAATCCCTTATCACAGCGGATTTTTGTATTTTGAATTGGACAATCAAGCGGAACTCTGGCTCAAACTGCGTGAGGCGCCTGGTTTGGCTTTGCATTTGGGGGGCAGCTTCCCTGGAGTGGAATTGGAATTGTGGGCCATCAAAGATTAATAGGAGAGACAAGTCATGCAAGAAGATGATGAAAAAACCGTATTTTTACCAGCGACTATGGCGTCTCATGTGCCATCGCTGCAATTAGAAACCCCAGTAGTCCAAGACTTGGGTGGTTTTCAGGGGCCTTCTGTTTCGCCCTTGCAAGGGGTTCATGTGGAGTATCGCTCCGGCATTAATCCATTAATGGAAATGGCCACTGAGTTATTCTTTATTCATTATCATATTGTTAAAGGACGGTTTCAGGAAGTGAGCCAACTGCGGGCGTTTATTCAAGATGCTTTTATCAAGTTTGAACTGCGGGCTCAGCAAGCCCACTTGTCAAAAGGCCTCATCAAGAGCAGTAAATATATGCTGGCCACCTTCCTGGATGAAACCATTATGCAAAGTGTAGGCGGTGAATCAGGCTGGGGTCAGAACACGCTTTTATCTCAGTTTTTTAATGAAACCTGGGGTGGGTCAACGGTGTTTAAGATTCGTCAGTTTTGCATTGAGAATATTCAAGAATACATTGATTTATTAGAAATGTTGTACGTTTGTCTCTGCCTTGGATTTAAAGGGCAGTACGGCAATATGCAAGAGGGAGACACAAAACTCGAGCGCTTGAAACGTGAAACCTATCAGTTGATGGTGGGCTTTCGTGGGGATCGATCCAATGCGCCATTATCCCCTCATGGGGCCTCGCGGGTGGAAGGGAAAATCACAGTGAAAAAGCGCGGGGGCTTGATCGCTCTGCTGGTGTCCTGTATGGCGGTTTTGCTGGTGTCGTATATGAGTATGTCGATCTACGTCAGCCATGAATCCACCCTGGTTGCTGAGAAAATACCAGGACTGTCAGCATGATGAAAAAGTTAATGGCCTTTGTCGCCAAAATGCTGAAGGGTCAATCAGGTGTATGGCTGATTGTTTGTGTGTTGCTGTGTATCTTAGTCTGGTTTTTGCTGCCTTACTCCGTTCGTATTCGTGAAATTATTATTGTGGCCATCATTGCACTCTGGGTGGTGTTTCATTTTAAAGAAGAAATAAAGGCCTATCTCTGGAGTCACATCAAGGCTCATCCCCTTCATCTTGAAACTGAAGGCGTGATTGATCGCACAGAGAAACGTCTTATTAAAAAAGACTTCAAACGTTTGCGTCGCTTTCTTCGAAAACAGCATCGTCAAGATCTGCCCTGGACTTTGGTCATGGGCAATGTGGGTGCAGGCAAAACCAGTGTATTGCGTGAAGCAGAGCTTCATATTCTTTATCAATCCTACAACCATACTCATTTAAGGGGGAAAGCTTTTCAATGGACTTTGGCTGAAGAGGGGGTGTTTATTGATGTCCCTGCTCAGTTTTGCTGGCAAAAAGACGTCCAGCAGCGGTTTAATTTTGTGGCCTTTGTCAAAGCACTTAAAAAATATAGAGGACGGCGGCCGGTGAATGGGGTGGTTCTTTGTGTGAATGTGAAGGAATTAGCGGCCAGTCGTATGGTTGATTTTCAAGAATCCATGCGGGCCCGCTTGAATGAATTGCAAGACCGACTGGGTATGCGTTTGCCACTTTATCTTATGATGACTCATGCCGATGCATTGCCAGGGTTTATGCAATTTGTGATGCGATTTACTGAACAAGAACGTCAGGAAATTTTGGGCCTGACTTTTGATGAGAGCAAAGACGCTTTGGATCAGTTTCCCTTTTTATACGATGAGCTCATCCGCGCCATCAATCAAAGAGCTGGGCGGGATTTGGAACAATATTACTTTCCTATGCAAATGGCCGCTTTGCGTGAGAAATTGCTGGAGTTCACTAAGGCTTTGTTTTCAGAAAAATATTACACTGAAAGCCCGCATTGGCGAGGCCTTTATTTTGTGAGCAATGGGTTCACAAGCCAGGAACGGTATGACCTCGTTTTGGATGAAGGCTTTCTGGAGTCCGTAGAACTGCCTCGTGCTTTGCGCAATCAGCGTTTTTTCATTGGCGATGTATTTCGTACAGTTTTGGCACGGGATGCAGAATCGATGGGGCTCTCTGGACGAGCTGCGCAGTATGCCAACTGGGCAGACCGATCAAAATATAGTGTGGTACTCGGCAGTGCAGTAGTTTTGATGGCATTGTGGTCATTTTCGTTGGTCAAACATATGAGCTATGACCAAGAAGTATTGAATTTGCAGGGCAACAACCTTTCGAGTTTGTTCTTGCTTTATCATGATGGAGGGCATGCTCGTGGAACTTGGCCTTTGCATCTCGGATTGTGGGAAAGCCCTTCCATCGAACATAGCGTCAGTGTTGAATATCAATCAGGTTTAGACTCCCAATTCTTGCCACAGCTGATGACGACACTGCAAAGTGGACTGTCTGCATCGATTGCAAATCTGAATTCAGCGGGCCCTAATAATATGGAGGCTTTGGAAAAGTTATACCATTATTTAAGTGCCTATTTAATGATGGGAGATGCCACACACCGGAATCCCCGTCAAATAGAAAATCTTTTGGCCTACTCTTTTTCGAACGAAGAGAGTGGTTATTTGACTGATCTTTTGCAGTTTGGCTTTCCCAATCAAAGGCTCAATCAAACACTGGTGGCCAGTGCCCAGGCTCAATTGTGGAAAAGCCCCATCGATATGCAGGCTTATTTGTGGCTGAAACTGTTGGCCAATTCACGCAATCAAGAACCGCTCTCGCTCAGCGAAAATAGCCTCTCAGCGGCCAGTGTGCCCTATCTTTTTACAGCGAAGGGGTATCAGGATTTTTATCAAAAAGAGTCCATGAATAGCTTAAAAACCGTCGAAAGTCAGTCCTGGGTTTTGGGGCCTCAAAGCGCGCAAAGCTTAAGTGCCAATGATGGCAATGCTGATTTACAAAGCCAAATGGATGAGCTGTACTGGGAAGATTATATGAACGCCTGGAGTGATGCTTTGGGCCAAGTTAGTGTCACGCCATTTAGCAGTTTACAAACAGCTGGCGATAGTTTAAATACGCTGGCAGATCCCAAAAACTCACCCTTTGTCAGTATTGTGGCTGCTCTGACAGAGAACACCAGTGTGAACCCTGCGTTAGCTTCGCATTATCAGGCTTTGTCTGCAGGGATGGGGCCATTTTTAACAAGCGTTGCAGCCGTTCAACAATATGTGAGTGGCATTGCCAATTCGAGCAATCCCCAGCTGTCTGCTTACACGGCAGCCACGCAGATTTTTGCAGGGCAGGCTGACAAATCGCTCATCACCCTGAGTGGGGAAGCACAAACCTTGCCTGCGCCTTTGTCCAATTGGGCGGGTCAAATTGTGAATGACAGCTATGCAGTGATTTTTGCCAGTGCCAAGCAATATTTAGCCACGCAATGGCAGGCTGAGGTGGGGTCGTATTACCAACAAACTCTGGCGGGGCGATTTCCCTTTGTCCGCTCAGAAGATGAGGCGTCGTTGCAGGATTTTAGCAATTATTTTAAAGCAGACGGGGTGGAGGACAATTTTGTAAAAAAATATTTAACGCCGTTTTTGAGTTTTGACAGCTTTGGGCGTGCCGGCTGGGCGCAAGTCAATAATATCCCATTTAGCACTGACGCCAGCATTCCCGCTGAAGTGAGTGAAGCAGCGGTCATTCGAAGTACTTTCTTTGGGGGTAATAATGGCGCCCTCAATTTCACGATCAGTCCTGGTGATGTGTCTGGGGTGCATAAGGTTCAGTTGGCCTACGATGGCAAAACCATTCCCTTTAATGGCGATTCAGGCCCCGGCGTCAGCTTGGAATGGCCGCCTCAAAACACTGA
>CAYGFJ010000003.1:0-801 GCA_964349115.1 uncultured Francisellaceae bacterium | reverse complement strand
ACCTTCCAACGTCTGATTTTAAGTGATGAGACCCAAAACTTCATGGGCCCCTGGGGGCTTTTCCATTTGCTTCAAAGCGCAACGATGGTGGCATCCAAATATGGCAACAGCGATCAAGTCAGTTTCCGTCAAGGCGGAATGGAGGTCCAATTTAATATCAGCACCAGCAGCAGTCACAATCCATTCGACCTAAAACTGCTGCAATCCTATGCCTTCCCAAAGAATTTTTAACAGGAGAAAACCATGAGTCAAGTTGTCAATGCGAGTGAAGTAGAGTCTAAGATTTTCGAACTTCGGGGCGAGCAAGTGATTCTTGATAGCGATGTGGCTGAGTTATATGGCGTAGAAACAAAGCATGTGAATCAGGCAGTTAAAAATAATCCAGAGAAATTTCTAGAAAACTATATTGTGGAACTCTCTAAAGAAGAGTGGGGTGGATTGAAGTCAAAAAATTTGACTTCATCGGGGAGATTGGAGTCAGTGCCGGTGAAGTCAAAATTTTTGACTTCACCGGAGAAATGGGCGCCAGTGATGGTGAAGTCGCAATTTGCGACTTCACCGTTGAATTGGCCTTAAGCACTTCAGAATCAGAAGCAAGCATAGAGCTCAATTTTGTTGTCGCTAAATTAAAGTATTCAGTTAAGAAAAACAGGAGAAAACAATGACGTCCATTGAAGAAATAAAAAACCATCTGCGAAGCCAAAGAAAATGGTGGCAATGTTTGGTTCATCGCCCTCATTACTGGGTGGCTGACAGTGGAGAAGGTGAGGCAAAAGCTTGGCTTCAGGCATTGGACCGTCC
>CAYGFJ010000002.1:22514-24025 GCA_964349115.1 uncultured Francisellaceae bacterium | reverse complement strand
AGATTTTCCTTAACAGTAGGATCTGGATGATGGTTGGGAAAATGGCCATCGATTTTTTCATTGACCAGAATATGTTGACCGGGAAGTTTTTCTGTGAGGATTTTGACGATATTGCCAGTAGCGCCATTGCCTGGATCCCAGACAATTTTGAGCTGCTTGGCGGCAGCGTTATCGGCCATGATTCTTGCGATATAAGCATCGGTGCAATCGACTGTTATGGTGGAGTCATCCGCGGCCCATGTGGTCTGAGATTCTTGGGTGGGGGCTGAGAATGACATGGCAGCTAGCTTCCTAATATCTTCGCCGAAGAATGGTTTATTGCGATAGATGAATTTAAAGCCGTTATGAGTAGGGGGGTTATGCGACCCAGTGATCATAATACCACCAGCAGCTGCAAAGTGGAAGGCTGAGAAATAGAGCATCGGAGTTGGACCAACGCCGATAAAACGGGTCTTAGCCCCACCCTTTATTAGACCATCAATTAGAGCCTTGGTCATAATCGGTGAACTCAGCCGACCATCACAAGCGACGTTGACATATTCGCCTTGTGCAAGTTGAGCAAATGACCAGCCGATTAAGAATGCGTCGGTGGTGGTCAGGGTTTGATCAACGATACCCCTGATATCGTATTCACGGATTATTTTTGGATTAATTGGCATTTGGTTCTTTCTAGTTTATATCCTAGTACTATATCAATAATTGTTTTAGATGCAATTTAATAGTTTTCTGCTATTATCCATTCTTTAAACACAAGGTAATCTATGTATGCCGATATTATCCTTTTAGCGATTATTTCTTTTTTTCTCGTGGTCAAATTAATCTCGATTTTGGGCCAAAAAAATGAGAGTGCTGGCTCTGCTAAGTTTACAACGGTTAATGCAAGTGGCGCGCCTGAGACGGTGGTTGTAGTTGATAAGAACCTAACTCCCAAAGATCAGCTAAAATTGCTCGATCCAGGCTTTAGTGAGTCGCGGTTTCTCGATAATTCGATCGAGGCTTTCAAGATGATTTTGGAAATATATGCTAAGGGCGATACACGGATATTATCGGAATTGGTGGATATCGATACACTCAAGAAATTTGCCTATCCAATCAGTGCCCGTGATGAATTGGCACAGGTTTGTGAAATCAATATTTTGAAAATTAATTCGGCGGCGATTGAGAATATAAAGATTGATGGCAATATCGTTGATATCGCAGTGAAATATTCGGCTGAGGCGGTGATGACGGTGAAGACTGGTGAGGGGAAATTGATTGCGGGTCATGAGAATAAGATTGAACAGATAAATGATTCATGGGTATTTAGGCGCAATGTTAAGTCACCAGACCCGACTTGGAAATTGGTAGGAATTGGGGCGGTACCGCTGGAGTAGGGCATTGCCTACTAAGTATTGACCAATTACAATTGCCATCTTTTACTTGACATTACCATCCGTTTATAATATAGTTATTGCTAACACAAATTAACTACTTAAGGAGTAGAGATATGGCAAGAGATAGAGAACCAGCAG
>CAYGFJ010000002.1:0-22215 GCA_964349115.1 uncultured Francisellaceae bacterium | reverse complement strand
CCAGCACCAGCACCAGCGCCAGCACCTGCATTTTCAGTCCACGCCTCTCTCACGCAAGTATCCTACAGGGCTTTAAGTTTTGGAGACCGATTAGGCGAAGGCGGTTTTGGAGTGGTTTACAAAGGAGAATGGGCACGAATTCCCGTGGCGATCAAAGAATTAACACTGCGCAGTTTAAATCGGGAAGCGCAGGATAGTTTTGAGCGTGAAACAAGGGTAATGTTTGGCTTAAGACATCCCCATATTACACAGTTATTGGCCGTGTGTGTTGAACTAGGGCATTACTGTTTGGTCATGGAATATCTGCCCAAAGGATCTTTGTTTAATGTGTTACATGATCCAGAAGAATCTTTGGGCTGGGCAATGAAATACAAAATTGCCACCCACATAGCAAGCGCCCTGGTCCATTTACATCGTAACAACATTATTCACCGTGATTTAAAAAGCCACAATGTTTTGTTAGATCGAGAGAACAATGCCAAGGTCTGTGATTTTGGACTAGCAGAAATTAGAGCCTACACTGCGTCAACTTCAACACAACGGGCTACTTCGACTGCAACAATGGAAAGCATACAAGGCACTGTTGCTTGGATGGCGCCAGAGTGTTTGAAACGCGGAAGGCCAAGCGATAAGGTAGATGTGTGGGCTTTTGGGATGATAGTGTGGGAAATGTTAACCAGAAAATTGCCCTATGCAGAGGCTGGGACTCAAGCCGTTATCATCCATTGGATTGCATCAGGAGAAAAAGAACGGATTCCCGAGGATACTCCCCCTGGTCTTACAAAGCTGATTGAAGACTGCTGGGAAACAGACCCTGCAAGAAGACCGAGCGCGACCATTGTGTTTGACAGGATAAAAGCCTTGGCAGAGGCTGAGGCGAAGGCGGTCGCACCCTGCCCAGGCCCGAAAACAGTGGCCATCGAGAGGATAAAAGACGCGGTAGGGGGTCTAGCTTATCGGGTAGCAGATCTGTCTGATCGAGTAGGAGGGCTGGCAGGCATCGTGCTGCCGGATCCATAGATCCTGTGATTTCATCATTGGGGTGTTCAATCATCAACAAGCGCCTCCGCCAACTCTTGAATTTGTTCTTCGTTAAAAAGTTGTATCCCGTGTTGGCTTTGAGCGCGGCGGTGCCGATCTTAAGATTTCAGAAAATAGGCTTCCAAATCCTTTAAAACCTGCTTTTGTTCTTCATCAAGCACCCTTTCTGTTTTTAAGCTCTCAATTCGGGCAAGGGCTGCTTGACGCGTCAGCTTTGGCTTGAGTTGATAATCTAAGACTGGAGGCATGGCCTCACCCCAAATGCGCGCAAGGTATTCTTTAAAGCAGGCTTGATCGGCAGCATTCAAGGCTTCCTCATGAAAACGCCCTAAATAACGCAAGGACAGCGCTGACAAATCAGGGTTGCGCCAGGATGAGCGGAACTGCGCTTGGGCTTTGGGTTCTAAATCGTGAAAATGCGCCAACTGGGCGCTTTCTTGTGAGGATAAAAAGCCCTTTAAATATAGGGCGGCTTCAACGTCGGTTTCAGGATGCTTTGGAAAAGTAAAATCCAATATGGACTCTTGTATTGCTCTGAAAAAAGAAGGATTGTGCTCGAAATACGCCAACACTTCTTGAGCCAATGCCTGACGCTCAGACTCAATTCGATTGAAACGCGGCTCAGGCAAAAGAAAAAACGGCGGCTCCCCTGCTTTTTTCTTGACGGCCCACAATTCAGGAATCAGTGCAGGGTCTCCTGAAAGAAGACGAGCATCATCGAGACGAATCCAAGCACTTTGATTTTTATAATGCCAGTGTTGCCCCAAACACACCGTTGGGGCCTGGTAGTTTTTGAGTGAGCCCAGCTTGGTATCCAGCATGATGCCATGGGGATAACGCATGCCTCCCACAGAAATGGTAGGCAATTTAGACAAGCGGGTCATGTCCTCATCTTTGACAAAGTAATTCAAGAGGTAATCCCACATCTTTGTGTCTTTGGCAAAGATTTTGGCCAAGGCCAAAGTGGCCTCCACATCGACCATTGCATGATGGGCCTGACCTTGGGCCAGAGCATTGTCTTCTGAGAGATGCTCCAACTTTAAAGAGATCTTGCCCTCGTCTGTCGTCCGCCACTTCAACGTATCCGGACGAAAGAGATAATAAAAAACCGCCATGGGAAACAAATCCATCCGCCTGCATGCATTGGCAAACTGGTGGGTGTAGGGCGTTTTCAAATGTCGGTAAAAGTTAAACCGCAAAAACTCATCATCAAAGCCCAAAGTGTTATACCCCAAGCTGATGGTTCCCGATTCATTCAAGAGTTGATGGATGGATGCAATGGCTGAGGCCTCACTTTCACCTTCTTCTTGCATCCAAGACAGCGGCAAACGATGGGTAATCATCGCTTCAGGCGTAGGAATGATGTCTACCGTGGGTTTCACCAAAAATTCATAGCGCGCAATTTCATTGAAAGACAAGTCAGTCCGGATGCCTGCAAATTGATACACTTGGTCAAAGCAAGGGCTCAATCCCGAGGTTTCAAGGTCATAGAAGAGGAATGTATTCATTCGCTCATCGTAGATTAACCAATCACCTTACGCAATCCCCACCAGCTGATGTAGTTGTCAAGATTAAAGCCTGCTTCCGTCAAACCCACTTGCATCACTTGACCATTCGGTTGGATATGAATGTTCACTTCTTTGGATTGGTCATCAATGAGACCTCTCTCAAATTTTTGATCATTCATCCCCAATTGAATCAAGCCACACCGGGTATAAAAATGCTTGCTTTGGAAAGACAATTGAGCGGATGAATTGGCTTTCACCACATTAGCCCCATTGTCTCCCAACACGGTGACATCTTGCGAAGAGCTGTTCACAATCACAACTGGAACAGCTGGGCAGGATGCAACCTGGTCGGCTTCACTATTAATAGTAAAAGCCGACAAAGCTGTGGCACAGAGTATTGCAGGAAGTAAGCTGCGGATTCGTCCCATTTTCATGGTACACCCCCCATTGTTTTTTATTATTATTTTTTATAACTTACAAATCCTTTATACACCCATTCACTAGATGAAAACAAGTATTATTCTGGAATTAATCACTAAGTCACTGATTTACGCTCTATTCACGATATAAAACAAAAGCCATGCGAGCAGACCAAAGGCCAAAGGCGGAACGGCTGCACCCCAAAAAGGCGGCAAGGGAGACAAAAGCGTCAAAGAGCCAAAGAACTGACTCACAATATAAAAGCCAAACCCAACCACCAAGCCCACCACCAAGCGAATTTGCGTACTCGTCCGAATAGAACCCAAGACAAAAGGGATCGCAATCAACATCATAATGGGCAACATCAAAGGCGAGAGAATCCGCGACCAAAACTGTAAATTGTACTGCTTTACATCCAAATTATTCTGTTCACGAAAATGGATATAGCGATACAGCGTTTTAATATCCATTTCGTCAGGTTGCATGGCAATAATCGGCAAAAGTGTTCGTGAAATCAAGCTAGGCTCCGTCACGCTTGAAAAGTAATCCTGCGTGACTCCCGTCAAACTCAAATGGGTTTCTGTCACCTCTGACAAAGTCCAGAGATGATCACCGTCCAAAACAATTCGAGCAATATGACGTATTTCCATTAAGGCCCCATTGTCGATCACAAAATCCGTCACATTGTTGGCCACTCCTTCTGGCAGAACTTGTCCGATCAACAAAAAGTGATTGCCCGATTTAAGCCAAGTTTGGGAAGACAAGACCAACACATTGTCCCCACGATTGGAAGCGCTTTGTTCAAAGTAAGCCAAATGTTTGGTGTAAGGCGCCAAAAACAAAGTCAGGAAAAAATAAACCCCCAAGAGCACGCCCCCTGACATCATCATGGCTCCCGCCATCTGGGCAATCGAAAACCCTGAAGCGCGCATGGCAATCAACTCGCTTTTTGCTGCCAAGAGACTCATTCCAATCAAAGCCCCCAGAAAGCCTGCAATGGGGAAAATCAAATTGATGTCTGAAGGCATGCGGTATAGCACATATAAAATCGCATTCACCCAGGTGTATGTGGGGCTAATTCCTTTGATTTGCCCAATGATTGCAAAAATAAAATCAATTGAAATGACAAGAAAAAATACACCCATCACGGAGAGAAAAATGATTCTTGAAAAATAAGCTGCTAATTTCATTTGATTCTCACCCGGTATACAAAATTGAAATACCCTTCATGGATGCACAAGAGCAGCAGCCCCACACACAAAAAAACAGCATGAATCAAAAAGAGTCCTGGAAACAAACTCATCTTATGGGCCAGCAACAACGATTTTTGAATGGACTCCAAATTAAAGTAAATAATAAAAATACCAATGGCATAAAACACTTTGGTATACCGCCCTTTTCGCTGCTTTAAATCCCCCAAAGCAAAGCCCAAAACCGTCAACACAATACACGCCAGTGGCAATGCGGCACGCCACTCCAATTCCGTTGCGGCAGCATGATTATGAAGGCGCCACAAATCAAGACTGCTCTGTGCACTTAAGTCCTGATGACTGAAGTCATAACTGGGGATCAAGGTCATATTGAGGCTTTGAAACCCAACCATCCGATAGGCCAACGAACCCAAGACTCCATCATATTCCCGGCCCTTTTGCAGATTCAAATTAGCCAGCTGATCCCCCTGCTGTGTGACGACTCCATAAGGTGCCAAGACGATATAGGTGGAGTCACCCGTCTTTTGATAAATAAAAATATCCCGACTTTGACGCGTTTTAAAATCAATCTTCCCGACATACACAACCACACCCTGCTGCCGCTGCGCAAAGAATCGCCCGCTTTGAACAAAGCTTAAAATACTCGAATTTTGTGAGGCAATCTGGGTCAAATTTTGTTGATATTGGGTCATTTTAGGCACCACAAAAAAACTTAAAATCGTCGTCACGCCCACTGCGTATAACAAGGGTTTTGTAAACCGTCTGAGCAACCCAAACCAACCCATCCCTGACGCAAATCCAATGGTGAGCTCATTGTCACCCAAGAGCCGCCCCATCCCAATTACAATGCTTAAAAACAAGCTGATGGGGATCAAGATGCTAATAAAGTAAGGCAAAATAATCCCCAGCATAGCAATCGCATTTTTAAGAGGCATCTCCCCATCCGCCGCCATGGCCAAGTATTTAATAAAGGAAACCGAGATCATGATGACCAGCAAGGTTGCCATAATCCCCAGCATCAAGTGGATGATTTCGCGGTTATAATAAGCAAATAATTTCATGGGCTGCAGAATAGCATAGGCAGCTGCCCCTGCCAAACAGAGACACCTCACGAAGATTCACTTCATGACCCTGATTTTGATTAATATCGGTGTGACCCTGTTGCACACTTGACGATCCACTTAAAACGACATATCGCTTATCTGCCGACATCAGCCATTTTTTATCTACAAAATTGATTAGTTCGCGCTATAATACATATTAATATTATTTACGCCAACTTTTTAAATTCACCCTCATCCCACACAGCAATCCCCAAAGCTTTGGCTTTGTCGTATTTAGAACCCGGGTTGTCGCCAACGATGACGGCAGTGGTGTGTTTACTGACGGAGTCGGTGACTTTGGCACCCAAGGCGACCAGTTTGGCTTTGATTTCGTGACGACCGAAATTGGGCAAGGTGCCGGTCACGACGAAGGTTTGGCCTTTTAAGGGCAGGGATTCTGGCGAGGCAGCTTTGGGCCAGTGAATGCCTTGGTCAACCAAATCTTGCACCAGGGCTTGGTGCTCAGGCAATTTAAAATAATCAACGATGCTTTTGGCAATGACAGGGCCCACTTCGGGCAGGGCTAAAAGAACGTCCTCATTGGTTTCAAGCACTGCTGTCACAGTCTCAAAATGTTCAGCCAGAAGCTGGGCGGTGACTTCCCCCACTTCAGGGATGCCCAGGGCAAAGAGAAAGCGGGCGAACGTAGTGTCGCGACTTTTATCTATCGCTGCCAAGAGATTGTCGGCGGACTTGTCACCCATCCGCTCCAAGTGAATCAAATCATCACGTTGCAGGCGGTAAAAATCAGCGGCGGTGTTGATGAGGCCCTCTTCCAAAAGTTGCTCGATCATTTTGGGGCCCAGACCTTCAATGTTCATAGCGCCTTTGCTGACAAAATGGATCAGACGAGCCAAGTGCTGCGCCCCACATGCCCCCCCTCGTACACAACGAATATAGACTTGACCCGACACTTCTTCCAAAAGGCTACCGCACTCAGGACAATGGGTCGGGAAAACAATCGGTCGCGCGTCATGGGGACGTTTTTCAGGAAGCGCACGGACCACTTCAGGGATGACATCCCCCGCCCGTTGAATTAAAACGTGGTCACCGATAAAAAGGCCTTTCCGCTCAATTTCATCCCGATTGTGAAGCGTGGCATGCGAAACCGTGACCCCCCCCACAAAGGCAGGCATCAGAATCGCCACTGGGGTCACGACCCCCGTCCGACCCACTTGAAATTCAACATCGAGCAAAGTTGTTTCAACCTGCAAGGCTGCAAATTTGTGAGCGATGGCAAAACGAGGCGCGCGGGCAACAAAGCCCAATTCTTCTTGCAGCGCCAAAGCATTCACTTTATACACAACCCCATCGATTTCGAAAGGCAGGCTTTCCCGCTGTGCGCCAATGTCAGCGTAATACGCCATACACTCTTTCAGGGAATGACTGATTTTCTGCAGTCCTGTTAGTGTAAATCCCCAGGATTCCAGCAATGCTAAAATCGCGCTTTGGGTTGTGGGCAGAGGATGGCCTTCAATAAACCCAATACCATACGCAAAAAACTGCAGCGCCCGTGCTTTTGTGACCGTACTGTCCAGCTGACGCAAACTGCCTGCAGCAGCATTACGCGGATTGGCAAACTGGCGTTCGCCCGCCTGATTCAAAACCTGAAAAGCCGCTTTGGTCATGTAAACTTCACCACGAATTTCTACTTTGTGAGGGGGCGCCAGGGTATTCAATTGTGAGGGAATGGTGTGGATGGTCCGTACATTGGCCGTGATATTTTCACCCCGCTCTCCATCGCCGCGCGTCGCCCCCAACACCAACTGACCCTCTTCATACGTCAGGGATACCGCAAGGCCATCAATTTTAGGTTCGCAGCAAAACTCAAGCGCCCCTTCTGTCAGCTCATCAGTCATCCGCTTGATAAATTTGGCCAAATCCTCTTCGCTAAAGGCATTGTTCAAAGACAGCATAGGCTCTTTGTGTTGTACCTCCGAAAACTGAAGAGACCGTGCCGCCCCGACCTGCGTCGTCATCGAAGCTCCAACTTGCAATTCAGGATGCGCCGCTTCCAAAGTTTCCAACTCACGATACAGCGCATCATACACACTGTCTGCAACCAGCGGTTGATCCAAAGTGTGATAGTGATGACTATACAAAGCCAGTTGTTCCTGGAGGGTTTTAATACGATTTTTCATCATGGAGCCGATGATACCTACACAAACTGCCCCGCACAATATCCGGATGCCTAGGCCCCACAGTTGAGTAGAGCCACCCGGTCACCCCAGCAGCCCCCTCCAGAACCCACAATGCCCTTGAGTCAGCAAGGCGACCTGGCAGCTGTCCCACCCACAGTGAGGGCATTGATTCGGAGGGTGGGTTGGCCGACGCCGACAGGGACACTTTGACCCTCTTTACCGCAGATGCCGATGCCTAAGTCTAGACTGAGGTCATTGCCAACCATGCTGATGCGCTTCAAAGCGCTGGGGCCGTCGCCGATTAAGGTGACGCCTTTGACGGGTTTCGTGATTTTTCCGTTTTCGACCCAGTAGGCTTCGCTCGTTGTAAAGACAAATTTTCCGGAGGTGATATCAACCTGGCCACCATTGAAATTTGCGGCGTAGAGACCCTTATCTAAAGAGCTTAGAATCTCTTCGCGGGTATGCTCACCGGGCAACATGTAAGTGTTGGTCATGCGGGGCATGGGAACGTGGGCATAGGATTCGCGACGGGCGTTTCCAGTGGAGGCTTGCTTCATTAAACCTGCATTGAATTTATCGAAGAGATAGCCCCTTAAGCGTCCTTTTTCGATCAAGACTGTTTGTTGCGTTGGAGTGCCCTCATCATCGATATTGAGAGAACCCCGGCGACCTGGCATAGCGCCATCATCAACAATCGTGCAAAGCGATGAGGCCACCTGTTCTCCTATTTTTCCGGAAAAGGCAGAAGAGCCTTTTCGATTGAAGTCACCTTCCAAACCATGGCCAACGGCTTCGTGCAGGAGGACTCCAGGCCAGCCTGCACCCAAGACCACATCAAAGACACCAGCGGGAGCAGCCTCCGCATGAAGATTGACATCAGCAATGCGGATGGCTTCTTTGACAAAATGCTGCCAGGCTGCATCTTCGCAGAAACTCGCGTAGGGTTTGCGGCCGCCACCGCCAGAATAACCTTGCTCGCGCTTGCCATCTTCTTCCAAGATCACCGAAACATTCATCCTGACCAAAGGGCGAATATCAGTGGCATAAGTGCCATCGGAGGCTACAATCAAAATCATTTCGAAGGTGGAGGACACGCTCGCCATCACTTCAACCACGCGGGCATCGGCATCCCGGGCGAAAGCATCGACTTCACGCAAAAAACCTACTTTGTCGAAATGACTCATCTCATGGATAGGATTGTGGACGCCATACAACAACGGCACTTCGACTTTGCTCAACACCTTGATCTCACCTGACTGCCCTTGCGCCGCAATATTACGAGCAGTTGTCACACAATTGTTGAGACTGGCAGCCGAAATGGTGTCCGCATAGGCAAACCCTGTTTTACCGCCTTGAACAGCCCGCACACCCAAGCCTTTTTTAATTGAAAAACTACCCTCTTTCACAATTTTGTCATCCAAAGACCAATGCTCGGCACTTTCAAACTGGAGATAAATGTCAGCATAGTCAAGGCGATGCTGAAACAGCTGGCGCAATGCAGCAGCAAGATGATGGAGCGTCAGGCCCTGCTCAGCCAAGAGTGTGTGTTCAACGGAGAGTGAAATCATAACAAGCCTTGGTTAAATACTAAGACGATGAATGGCAGCACCCAATTTGGAAAATTTTTCTTCCAGATATTCATAGCCACGATCCATGTGATGAAGGCCTTCAATGATGGTTTCACCTTCAGCAGCCAGCCCAGCCAAAACGAGACAAGCTGAAGCACGCAAGTCGCTCGCCATGACAGGAGCACCGTGTAATGTGTCAACACCAATACAGATGGCCTTGTTGCCTTTGACGCGAATATTGGCGCCCAGACGTTGCAACTCAGGCACATGCATAAAGCGATTTTCCCAAATGGTTTCAACGATTTGTGACATGCCCGTTGCAATACAATCCATGGCCATAAATTGGGCCTGCATATCGGTTGGAAAGCCAGGGTAGGGTGCCGTTTTGATATTGACGGCCAATAACTCCCGCCCACGCATGTCCACAGTGATCGCATTTGTTTGTTCAGTAATTTTAGCTCCTGCTTTGGACAGCTTTAATAAAATATTGCTCATGCTGGGCACATCGACGTTTTGAACGGTGACACAGCCATGCGTCATAGCCCCTGCAACCAAATACGTGCCCGCTTCAATGCGATCAGGCATCACACGGTATTCCGCACTTTGCAATTCAGACACCCCATGAACGGTGATTTTGGATGTCCCAGCCCCTTCAATTTTTGCTCCCATTTCAATCAGAAAGTGAATGAGATCCACCACTTCAGGCTCTCTTGCTGCATTGTGAATGACAGTGGTGCCTTCGGCCAGGGTTGCTGCCATCAGCAAATTTTCTGTCCCCGTCACGGTCACAGTGTGCAAATGAATGTGAGCGCCACGTAAACGACCGCCCGGAACGACCGCATGAATAAATCCATCTACCAGCTCAATTTCGGCCCCTAATGCACGTAATCCATCCAGATGCATGTCGATGGGACGCGAACCAATGGCACAGCCCCCGGGAAACGCCACTCTTGCTTCACCATGTTTTGCAAGCAGCGGCCCCAACACCACAATCGAGGCCCGCATGGCTTTAATTAAATCATAGGGCACCGTCAAATTTTGAAGTCGACGCGCGTCAATTTCAACTTCCATTTGGTCCAAAATCGTGATGTCACAACCGAGCTCTCCCAGCAATTCAAGCATAGTAGTGATGTCTTGCAGATGGGGCAAATTGGAAATACGCACGGGCTCACTGGCTAAAATACTGGCTGCCAAAATCTTCAAAGCCGCATTCTTGGCCCCTGTAATGCTGACCGTACCCATCAAAGGTCGCCCCCCTACTATTCTTAAATGATCACCGCTCATGCTTGCTCTTCCTTCTTCCATTCGTCCACTGACCACGTTTTTAATGCCAAAGCGTGAATATCTCCTGATTGTAAATATTGACCCAACACCGCATACACACTTTGCTGACGCTTCAAACGAGGCATCCCCACAAATGTGTCAGAGACCACGATAGCCTCATAGTGCACGTGATCGCGCGTATTCACCTCAATGAGGTGACAGGGCATAGCCTCACGCAACAAAGCTTCAATGACTTCCGTTTTCATCGATGACCCCTGTAAATAAACTTAAAATGCCATACACCTGCATGAGGGATAGAACATTGCCCTGAAGACGATGCAATTGCAGAGTCACTTTGTTTTTTCGCGCTGTGCGCAAAATCAAAAGTAAGAAGGCAAGACAAGACGAGTCAATCACCGAGAGGGCAGAGGCATCAATCAGCCAACAGCCTTGCTTGGGCGCTTGCATCATCAAATTTTCCCATGAAAAAGCCAAGTCATCATGACGCAGTGACGCTGAAAATGTCCATTTTTCAGGAGTGATGGCAATGTTCATGACTCACTGCTGCCATTTAATTTTTGCAGCTTATCAAGCATCGTCGGCATATCTGGAATCGATTGAAATTGGGTTTGATAATTCTTCAAGAAACTGACGCCTTCAATCGCCAAATCATAAATCTGCCAGCTGTTTTGATTGCGTTCGAGATAATAGGTAATTTGCGAACTTTTGCCATTGCTCATGGAGGTGATTTGTCCCGTTACACTGACATATTGCGCAGTTTGCCAGGCACTGCCGCGCATTGGGTTCAGTGTGATTTTATAGTCTGAAATGGAAAGAATAGCGCTGGTGTAGGTCTTAGTCAGGAGCAGGCCGAACTGATTAATAAATTCCTGTTGCTGCGTTGGGGTTGCTTGCCGCCATTTTGGCCCGAGGGCGAGGCCTGACATCTGATTGATGGCCACCAAAGGCATGACCGTTGTTTTAATGATCTGAAACAAAGCCTTCGGGTCTTCTGCAAGTTTTGAACCACCTGCCTCAATTTGAGACTGCAGAGAATTAACAGAATTTTGAATCACCACTACAGGATTTTGAACACTGTCATCGGCATAGGTGAAGGCGAAGCAACTCACCAAACAAAATAAAAAAATACCTAATCGTTTCATTTTTTTGCTCCATTGCTCATAAAGGTTGAAATCAAAGACTGAATGCTGGTGGCGGCATAGGTCGTCACAATCTGTCCATCATTTGTTAAATTTTGGCTGGCAAATCCAGGAGTAATGCTGACATAATTGTCGCCCAAAATACCAGAGGCGGTGATGCTGGCACTGCTGTCAGCGGGAATATTGATACCCTTATTCATCGACAGAACGACTTCTGCTTCATAGGTTTGAGGGTTCAATTCCAAAGCAGACACCACCCCCACTTGAACGCCAGCAATCCGCACCGGTGCCCGCACTTTCAAACCGCCCACATCCGTAAAATTGGCAGAGAGGGTGTAAGTGTTGTGGGCAAAGGGGCTGTCAGCAGACGTCAAACCACTCACTTTCATGGCCATAAACATAAAGGCAGAGAGGCCCAAAAGCATGAGGACCCCAATCCAAATTTCAATGACGCGTTTACTCATTACTTCTCCTCAATTAAATCACTAGTTAAACATAATGGCGGTTAAGAAAAAGTCCATGCCCAAAATGGCCAGGGACGAATAGACCACTGTACGGGTGGTGGCTTTGGCAATGCCCTCAGAAGTGGGGGTGCAGTAAAATCCTTGATAAACGGCAATCCAGGTGACCACCCAGCCAAAAACAATGCTTTTGATGAGGCCATTTAAAATGTCATCGCCAAAATGAACCGAAGATTGCATATTGTTCCAGAAGGACCCTCCGTCGACCCCCAACCAGGAGACGCCCACCCAATAGCCGCCTGCAATGGCAACCGCACTGAAAATCAACATTAAAATTGGCATACTGATTTGCCCCGCCCAAAACCGCGGCGCAATAATGCGGCGGATGGGGTCGACGCCCATCATGGTCAAAGCCGAAAGTTGCTCGGTTGCTTTCATCAAACCAATTTCAGAGGTCAGCGCACTGCCCGCCCGTCCCGCAAACAAGAGCGCTGTCACGACGGGGCCCAATTCCCGCACAATGCTCAAGGCGATGAGCTGACCCAAAGCCGCCTCAGCGCTGAATCGAGAAAGCGTATAAAACCCCTGTAGGCCCAGCACAAAACCAATAAATCCACCCGATACGATAATAATGGCTAGAGACAACACCCCCACCATGTACAGCTGTTTAGCCAAATCTTCCCAACGCATTTTGCCAAAAACTGTTTTCAGCAAAAATACACCCATTTCGCCAAAGAGCTCAACCGAACGAATGCTTTTTCGACCCAACGCTGCCACATGATTAACGCACATGGGGCCCTCCTAAAAAGTCTTCTTGAAGCGGCCGTGAGGGGTAGCGAAACGCCACCGGTCCATCCGGCTCGCCCCCAATAAATTGCCTGACCAAGGGAGAGCTGTCTTTGCGAATTTGCGCCGGCGTCCCCCGACCAATCACTGTGCCACCCCCCACGATAAACACTTCATCCGCGATGTCGAGCACTTCACCCACATCGTGCGACACCAAAATAGATGAAAGACCCAAACTGTCATTCAAAGTGCGAATTAATTTTAATAAGACGCCCATCGAAATGGGGTCCTGTCCGGTGAAGGGTTCATCATAAAGCATGATTTCCGGATCCAAAGCAATGGCACGCGCCAAAGCAGTGCGTCGTGCCATGCCCCCAGACAATTCACTGGGCATCAGCGCTTCCGCGCCGCGCAAGCCCACGGCTTCCAGTTTCATTTTGACAATGTCACGGATGGCAGATTCTGACAGCGCGGTGTGTTCACGGAGGGGGTAGGCCACATTATCAAAGACATTCAAGTCGATAAACAAAGCGCCACTTTGAAACAACATGCCTATTTTTTTGCGTGTATCGAGCCAGTTGCGGCCACTCCATTTCGTGGTGCTTTGTCCCAAAATATGAACTTGCCCTGCTTTCGGCTGTAAGAGCCCACCGATCAAATGCAGCAGAGTGGTTTTGCCCGTGCCCGAGGGACCCATAATGGCAGTGATTTTGCCTTTTTGGATGGGCATGGAAATCTGATTAAAGATAGCACGCTCTCCGCGATAAAAGCTGACTTCCTGCAATTCGACTACAAAAGAGTTGACATCCAACGACACTTCGCTATCCTTGACGACTCAAAAACCGAGAAAGATTGCCATTCTATGGACTTTCAAAAAAGAGCGCAAGAAGTCATTGAGATCGAATTAAAAGCCGTCTCAAAACAGCGCGAACACATCAATGAACACTTTGACCGAGCCTGTCAAATTTTGCTTGCTTGCACTGGGCGCATCATCATTTTGGGCATGGGCAAGTCCGGCCACATTGCGAGCAAAATTGCAGCGACCTTAGCCAGCACGGGCTCGCCTGCCTTTTCCATCCATCCCGCTGAAGCCATGCATGGCGACTTGGGCATGATTCGCCACAACGATGTCGTGATGGCCATCTCTTATTCTGGTAAAACGGCTGAAATCCTCAATTTGGCGCCGTTTATCAAAAACATGCAGATCCCCGTGATTGCCTTGACTGGTGATGCCAAATCACCTTTGGCCCGCCTGGCTGACGTGCATATTTCCATTGCCGTCGACCAAGAAGCTTGCCCCTTGGGCTTGGCGCCCACCGCGAGCACCACCGCCACTTTGGTGATGGGTGATGCCTTGGCCATCGCACTGTTGGATGCCCGTGGTTTTACCAAAGAGCAATTTGCCCTGTCGCACCCTGGCGGCAGTTTGGGCAAACGCCTCTTGCTCAAGGTCCGAGACTTTATGCATGAAGGAGACGATCTTCCCCTGGTGGGCCCCAGTGCTTCTTTTTCAGAGGCCTTGCTTGAGATGACCAGCAAACGCTTGGGCGTCACAACGATTGCTGACGATGACCACATTCTGCTGGGCATTTTCACTGATGGCGATGTCCGCCGAACGCTCCAAAAGAAAATAGACTTGGACACGCTGACCATCTGCGAAGTCATGCACCCTACTCCCAAATTTGTCTCCCCAGATGATTTGGCCAGCTTTGCCTTTGACATGATGGAAACTTATAAAATTACCAGCTTGGTTGTGTTGGAAAAAAATCGCAAAATTGCCGGCATCATCCATTTACACGACTTACTTCAAGGAGGACTTTGACCCATGAAAATCACCTTACGCCGCGCGGCACACACCTTGTCCGACGTCAAACAGCACAATGTCCTGTTGATTGAAAACGATGCCCTCACTGTCACGGTTCCTGCTGACCACCCCTACTATTTTCGCGAGATTCAAAAAGCAGGGCGTCTCAGTGATCAAATGGGCCTGTCTGCGGTCAGCTTGTCTGGCGACTGGAATCAAGAAGAACAATGGGCTTTTTATCAAGGCTATGCCCGTGCTTTTCATCCTGGGCACATTGAATTTGCCAAATTGCCTCAAAAAGAATGGGCACAGTTACAAGAATGGGTCAAATTGTCAGAATGGGTCAAACACTGGGTCAATGCGGGCCCCAGCCAATGCACTCCTTTAAAACTGGTTCATGCCGCTGAGCAATTGATTCGTGAATATGCTGAAGGTCGCGCTACATTAAAAATCGAAACCTTGACGGGCGAGGATTTAAATCACCAGGGATTTGTCGGATGCTACAACGTCGGACGCGGCAGCCAAAACCCACCTGTCATGATGAGCATCAAGGTATACCCAAAACATACAAAAGACCCCACGATTGCAGCCAGCTTGATTGGAAAAGGCATCACTTTTGACAGTGGTGGCTATGTCATTAAACCACGTGATTCTATTGGCACCATGAAACTGGATATGGCAGGTGCTGCCACCCTCACCGCATCTTTGGCACTGGCCCTGCATGAGGGCTTGAGCAAACCTGTAGAACTCATTCTATGTTGTGCAGAAAATTTGGTGAGCGACCATGCTTATCTGCCTGGCGATATTCTCCATTTCAAAAATGGCGTCCGTGTTGAAATCATCAATACTGATGCTGAAGGGCGGCTTGTCTTGGCCGATGGATTCATTAAATCCGCTGAGCACACCCCTCCTCTCCTCATTGATGCCGCCACATTAACCGGCGCCGCCATTGTGGCTGTAGGGACAGACTATTGCGCCCTTTTCTCGCAAGACGACGACTTAAGAAATCGCGCTCTCGCAGAGGCCAAAAAAAATCACGAACTGCTCTGGCCCCTGCCCTTGGAAACTTGGCATCAAAACGCCGTCCCCTCTCTGGTTGCTGACACTGCCAACGCCTATAATGGCGCCAGCGCATCGCCTGCGAATGCATCGATTGCCGCGGGCTTTTTAAGCCGCTTTGTTGCCCCCAAGCAAAAATGGCTGCACTATGATTTGTCAAATGCCTATCTTGAAAAGGGCAACGCCCTCTTTGCAGGCGGCGCCACAGCCACGATGCTGAGGTCGATTGCGAGCACCTTACTCACAGAAATTTAACCCCAGGAGACAACAATGAAAATCAAACGCTCGATGGGCGCCATCAGTCTCATGTTTACAGCCATCAGTGGCATTTTGGGTTCAGCGTGGTTGTTTGGCCCCTATTATGCGGTGCAAATTGCGGGCCCAGCCGCGATTGTAAGCTGGCTCATTGGGGCCATTGTCATGCTGATTATCGCAATGACCTTTGCAGAATTGACCAGCATGTTTCCCATCACCGGGGCTCATGCACGATTTATGCTGTTTTCCCACGGGGCCTTGTCGAGTTTTTTGTTTGGGTGGATCATGTGGCTCGGCTATGCAGCGGTCGCCCCAGCGGAAACCATGGGGATTTTGCAGTACTTGGGCAGCAGCTTTCCTGCTTTACTCACACAAAAAAATGGGACGACCATTCTTTCTCACAGCGGATATTCCGTTGCGGCCTTTGTCTTGCTTGGCATGTGCATCATCAATTTAATCAGCATCAAATGGCTGGCACGTTACAATGCCGTGGTGGTCTGGATTAAAATGCTGGTGCCGCTTTTGGTGGGCTGCGTCATCATTGCACTCTTGTTTCAGGTTCATAATTTTCACACCCCCACTTTTATGCCCAATGGTTGGCATGGCACCTTGAGTGCCTTGTCTTTGGGCGGGGTGATTTTTGCTTTTGCGGGCTATGCGCCAGCCATTGTTTTGGCGGGTGAAGCCAAAAATCCACAAAAAACCATCCCCCTTGTTTTGGGAGGCGCTTTGCTGATTTGCTTTTTCATCTATGTCTTATTGCAATTTGCTTTCATTGGCGCAATGTCTCCCGCTTCACTCGTGAATGGCTGGAATCATCTCCAATTTGCAGGTTCGGCCAGCCCTTTCATTGGCCTGGCAGAATCGCTCCACCAAAATTGGCTCAGATATTTAATTTTGGTAACCGCCGTCATCACCCCTTTGGGCACGGCGATTATCTTCATTGCGACCAGTTCACGCGTGGCCTATGCTTTGAGTGAAAATGGCTTTTTTCCTAAGTCCATGGAAGCCTTGAACAAACGTGGCGTCCCCTATTTGGCCGTTGGCCTCAATTTCATTGTGGGGATGATTTTGTTTTTCCCCGTTCCTGGCTGGCAAGGCATGATGGGCTTTTTGATTGCCGCCTTTGTTTTGGGCTATGCCATTGGCCCCATCACCACCCTTGCGCTGCGCAAGCAACTGCCTGACTTTGACCGTCGCTTTAAACTGCCCTGTATCAAGCTCTGGACCTATGCCTCATTCTTCTTCGTCAATATGATTCTCTATTGGACTGGTTGGGCCATCTATTCCAAAATGTTGATTGCGATCGTTTTTGGCCTCGTTGTTTTGCTGGTGACTCGCCCCTTCCAAAAGAAAAAAATTGCCCTCGACGCCCGCCACAGCCTCTGGGCCTTCGTCCACATTTTTGGCTTGGGTTGGATCTGCCACTGGGCCCCTCAGGACAATATGCTGGTCATCGCCGTGTTTTCATTCTTCTTGCTGGTTGCGGCTTATTACTCTGCCTTGCCTGCTGAGAAGACAAAGCATTATGTCGATTTAATCGTGGCGTGATTAAATATATTAATTTTATGTATTGACACATAAAATTAATTTTAGTATAATTCTCTTGTGGGGAGCTTCCCTCAACATAAGAACGAATTCTCTCCTTGTTGAAATTAAAAAAAGAAAAATAAGAAAATGTTGTTGAGGGAAACTCTCCGCTCAGTTTACAATGGGGGCTGTTTACTTTGGAGGAGAGACCCATTTGAGCGCTTTACATCTGTTTGAAACCCTGCTGTCAACGGACCTGCCCGTGTCAGAGCAAGTGTCTTTACTAAAAGCCCTTAATGATGAACCCATAACGGGACAACTCCTAGAAGGAGCTGTTTTGGCCGTTCAAAAAAAGGCGAAAGTGCATCTTCTGGAAATCATGGAAGTCTTGGATATTGTTGGCACTGGTGGCGATGGCAAAGGGCTTTTTAATGTCTCAACGACAGCAGCGTTTATTTTAGGAGGCGCTGGCGTCCCGATCATGAAACACGGCAATGTCGGCATCAGCAGTCGCTCAGGGGGGATTGACCTTTTAAAAGCCCTGGGCGTGCATTTATCCAAAGATGCCAAAGGGGTGTTTAAAGATTTTGAATCAACAGGGATGGCTTTTATTTTCGCTCAGCACTTTTATCCCTTTTGGGGACAGTTTAAAGAAGCACGCAGCCTTCTTGCAGAGGAAGGTAAAAAAACACTTTTCAATTATCTGGGGCCCCTCGCCAACCCTTTCAACCCACGCTATCAAGCCATTGGTGTCGCTGATGCCTCGGTGATGCCTGCTTTTGCAGAAGCTTTATTATTGTTGGGTCGCCAAGGGATGGTGTTTCATGGAGAAGGCTGTGATGAACTCATCTTGAGTCCCCACAATCAAGTCCTCCAAGTGCGCCGGGGCCAAATCACTGCATACACAATTTCTTTGTCCGATCTGGGCCTTAGCCCTGCACCCATCAGTGCACTCCAAGGCGGCAGCCCGGAAGAAAATGCTGTCATCACGAGGGCGATTTTGTCAGGCAAAGACACTGGCCCCAAACGAGATGTCGCGCTCCTGAATGCAGCCATTGCCCAAGTCGCCTATCAGCCCAGCCTCACTTTGCCCGAAGCCTTTGAAAAAGTGGAGCGCAGCATTTCAAATGGAATGGCCATGAGAAAACTCGAGCGCTTGTGTGGATATCAGGAATGACGTTTCTCAAGATCTGTGGCACCACCTCCTTCCGCGATGCCGAGCTCTGCGACCAGCTCAAAATAGATTTTTTGGGCTTTATTTTCTACCCCCCTTCCAAACGCTACATCAGCCCTGAAGCGGCCAAACCTATCATCAATACTTTACAATATGCCAAATCTATCGGTGTTTTTGTGAAAACCCCCGCCACTGAAGTCACCCGCATCGCCAAAGAATTAAATCTCTGGGGTGCCCAAGTTTATGAAGATCAAGAATTTGAAAACCCTCCCTTCACCATCATTCGCGCCTTCCGCATTAGCAGCGCTGCTGACATTGCGACTTTTCTTGCGTCCAAAAAACGACACCCCAATGACTATTTTCTCTTAGACACCCACCACCCCACCAATGTGGGGGGCACGGGAGAATCGTTTGACTGGACCTTGTTGCCCAAAGATCTCTCATACGTCTTTTTGGCAGGTGGCATCACCATTCACAATGTCGACCTGGCCTTGCAGAAACACCCTTTCGCTATCGACTTGGTCTCTGGCGTTGAAGTCTCTCCAGGTGTCAAAGACCCTCAAAAAGTGGCGGCTATGGCAATTGCGAAATCACCGCCTCATAGGTAGAATGACCGCCACTTCAATGGCTGAGAGAAAAGATGAGCACGACGCCCATGGTCAAAATTACGATTGATGGACAGATTCTGGAAGTTCCACAAGGCTCAATGATCATTGAGGCTGCCGACAATGCCAAAATCACCATCCCCCGTTTTTGCTATCACAAAAAACTCTCCGTCGCAGCCAATTGCCGCATGTGTTTGGTTGATGTTGAAAACTCTCGTAAGCCCACTCCTGCCTGTGCAACCCCAGTCAGTGACGGAATGGTGGTGTTTACCAAGTCCCCCAAGGCCATTGCCTATCAAAAGGCTGTCATGGAATTTCTGCTGATCAATCACCCCTTAGATTGCCCCATCTGCGACCAAGGCGGAGAATGTGAATTGCAAGACCAGTCGATGGGTTATGGCAAAGACATTTCCCGTTACAACCAAGGCAAACGTGTTATTGAAGACAAAGACATCGGCCCCCTCATTCAAACGGATTTAACCCGCTGCATCCAATGCACCCGATGCGTCCGCTTTGGCACAGAAATTGCTGGCCTGCGCGAAATGGGCATGATCGGCCGGGGGGAACACACGGAGATCGCGACCTTTATGGAATCTGCAGTGTCCTCAGAATTGTCAGGCAATGTCATTGATTTATGCCCCGTCGGCGCGCTCACCAACAAGCCTTTTCGCTATCAAGCCCGGGCTTGGGAATTGCAGCATTATCCAATGATTTCCCCTCATGACTGTTTGGGTTCCAATTTATATGTTCACGTTCGCCGCGGTGAAGTCCTACGCGCCGTCCCCCGTGAAAACGAAAATTTAAACGAAGTCTGGCTCTCTGACCGCGATCGCTACAGCGTCCATGCTTTAAATATCGCTGCCCGTGCAACGCAGCCCATGATCAAGATCAAAGGAAAATGGCAGGAAGTGGAATGGCTGGATGCCTTAGAACACATCGCCAAAGAAATCGACCTGATCCGCCGCGTCGATGGGGCCAACAAAATCGCTGCGCTGGCCTCCCCCTCCTCCACAGTGGAAGAATTTTATCTCCTCCAAAAACTGACGCGAGGTTTGGGTTCGCACAATATTGACTTTCGCACTCATATCAATGATTTTTCTTATCAAAATGACATTGCAACCACGCCCACTTCCAGTCTTAAATTGGCTGACTTGAACGAAACTGAAGTCATTCTGGTCATTGGCGCAGACACACGCAATGAGGTGCCCTTGATTCACCATCGTATTCGCCAAGCTGCTTTGAATGGGACCAAGGTGGTATTTTTAAATCCACTATTTTTTGACTCCAATATCCCCAGCGCGACTGAGCATTGCCTCAATTTTAATGAACTCTCCGATGTTTTGGCCCATCTTTTGAAAACCGTCATTGCGATCAAACCCTTGAGCCCTCCTTTCCAAGAAGAAGCCTTCGCATTACAAACCCAATGCAAATCAGAAGACTGGCAGGTTTTGGCTGAGCTCCTGCTTCATTCCAAAAATACGGTGATCGTGACCGGACAAATCGTGATGGCCCACCCTTTTGTCACTGAAGTCATCGGCCTGATTGCAGGATTGAAAGCCGCTTTGGGCGCCCATCTTTTTAATTTAACTCCAGGGGCCAATGCAGCCGGTGCATTTTTGGCAGGATGTGTCCCGCATCGCGGAGCCGCAGCCAAACGTGTAGGCGAAGAAGGTCTTCATGCCAAAGCCATTTTGAATGCTGAAAGTGGCATAAAAGCCTATTTCCTCTTGAACATAGAACCTGGCATTGACAGCGTGTATGGTGACAAGGCCAATCAAGCTTTGGCTCAGGCAGACCTGGTGGTTGCGATGACTGCTTTTGTCACAGAAGACCTCAAAAAAAATGCCAATGTCCTTCTGCCGATTGCTGCTTTTACTGAGACTGCAGGCAGTTATGTCAATGTCTTGGGCGAATGGCAATCTTGGCAAGGCGCGACCCCACCCAAAGGCGAGGCCCGCCCCGCCTGGAAAGTCTTACGTGTCTTAGGCAATTTAATGAGCTTGCCTGGTTTTGATTATGCCAGCAATGAAGATGTTTTAAAGGAATTGCGGGCCCATTTGGTTCATATGAAAGACACCCCCATCAGCTTGAAAATCCCTCGCACTTTATCCAAAACAAAAGGCGTGATGCGCCTGGGGCCTTTGCCTTTGTGTGCGAGCGACGTTTTAGTGCGCGCCTCAGCGCCTCTACAAGCAACACCCCTAATGCGCGCTCAAGGCGTCATTGGCCTCAACGCGGCCCATGCCAAAAAATTAAAGCTAAAGGCAGGCGATTCCCTCACCCTCACCCAAGCGGGCATCAGCATCACCCTGCCCATCGACATCATGAATCTCGCCTCAGGTTGCCTCTATCTTCCCCGAGGCCAAGCTGCGACACACAGCCTAGGTGCCGCTTATGGAGAAATTGAATGCTCATGCTAATCCTCTTCATCATCCTGAAAATCCTTTTAATCATTGTTCCCCTCATGCTGGGCATTGCCTACCTCACCTTTGCCGAACGCAAAGTCATCGGCTATATGCAAGACCGAATCGGCCCCAACCGCGTGGGTCCTTTTGGCCTGCTCCAACCCATTGCCGATGGCCTCAAATTATTATTGAAAGAACTGGTATCACCCAGTCAAGCCAACCCCTTGCTCTATCGCATCGCGCCGCTACTCACTTTTATTCCCGCTTTGGCGGCCTGGGCGGTTATTCCTTTTGGCCCCACCATGATTTTAGCCAATGTCAACGCGGGCTTGCTCTACCTTTTTGCTTTGACTTCTTTGGGCGTCTATGGCGTCATCATTGCGGGCTGGGCTTCCAATTCAAAATATGCAATGTACGGCGCCTTGCGTGCGTCTGCTCAAGTGGTCTCTTACGAATTGGCGATGGGGTTTGCTTTGGTGGGTGTGGTCATGGCCGCAGGATCGATGAACTTGAACGACATCGTCTTAGCCCAAAGTGGCGGATTCTGGCACTGGTTTTTCATCCCCTTATTCCCCCTCTTTATTGTCTACTGGATCTCTGGCATTGCTGAAACCAATCGCGCGCCTTTTGACGTTGTCGAAGGCGAATCCGAAATTGTCGCGGGTCATCATGTTGAATATTCTGGCATCCGCTTCGCCGTCTTCTTTTTGGCAGAATA
>CAYGFJ010000001.1:5802-24249 GCA_964349115.1 uncultured Francisellaceae bacterium | reverse complement strand
ATTCAGTGTTGGTGAAGAGAGCGGTCATTAAGCCTAATTTAGCGAAAACCAAACCGACTTCACCACGGGGCATCATGCTGACGCCAATGATGGCTTGAGTGCGGCGAGGCTCTTTGATGACAAAGCCGGCGCAGAGCTTGCCCAATAAAGCGATGACAAGGAGGCCGGCGGTCAGCCCCCAGAGAAAAGGCGAATGCCAGGGAATCAAGCGCAGATTTAAGGATGCGCCCACCATGACAAAAAAGAGGGGGGTGTAGAGTTGAATCACGGGTTGCATTTGGTGGCCTAAGCGCTCTGACAAACCCGATTTTCGTGAAACGGCAAGCCCGGCGACAAATCCACCCATGATGACGGGGATCCCCAAGAAATCTGCCACGTAGGCGCAAAAAAGAATGAGGCTAAAAGAGAGGGTCAGCAATAATCCCGGAGATTCCTTTTTTGTATCGATATAAGCAAAGCCATTCATGATTTTGCTGGCTATGAAAGGGGTCAACGCCATAAATCCTAGAATCCATACGGTGATTTTTAAAATTGACGGGGCATTTACGGTTTGATGGATGGCAAAGTCGAATAAAAATGCGAGCAAAATCACACCCAGCACATCATCCAAGACTGCAGCACCGATAACAATTTGGGCGGCGTGGCTGTGTCTTTGTTTTAAGTCAGACAAAACGCGGACCGTAATGCCAATGCTGGTGGCCGTCAAGGCCCCGCCCATCAATAAGGCAACCAATACGGAGAGGTGAAAGCCCCAAAACGCAAGGGAAAATGCCAGGATAAAAGGCACAACAAAGCCTGTGATGGCAACCAAGTAGGGCTTCTTTCCAGTTCGGGTCAGACGCTGAAAATCTGTTTCCAGACCCACTTCGAAGAGCAGCAGCACAATGCCAATCTCTGCCAGGATCTGCCAGATTTCATTGTCTTGAATCAGATTCAACAAAGAGGGACCCAAGAGGACTCCTGCCAGTAATTCACCCAAAACCGCTGGCACTTTGATTGATTGGGCCAGCTCACCCAAAGCACGGGCAGACAAGAGTAAAATCGCCAAGATCAGAAAGAAATGACCTAATTCCATCTCCAAGCTCCATGCAGTCCATGAGGGACGCGGCAAGGCAATTTGACGATTGAGAGGGGGGCGGCATTGGGCGCTTTTGCATCCAAAATCACAAAGCCACTTTTCTTGCGCGAGCGGTTGAAGACAAACAACATGAGATAGCCTTCGTCTTCAGTCGATTTTTCTTGTTTTGGCACAAAACAGGCTTCATCCAGTTCCCAATGATTGGGGATGTTGAAGTGTTCGTTTTCATGGGTAATCAAGTTAAATTTTGAAAGTACATTGAAAACGCCGGCGAGGCTGGTTTTGCTTTGTTCCAGCAGATAAACATAGCGATATGATTGACCTTGGCGTTCACCTGAAAAAGTGGGGAAACCGAAGGCGCCAGGATAGAGCAGATCTTCGTGAAAAAGCAGGGTGGTCACATCGATGGTTCCCTCGCACAATCCACGGGGGGAGAGGTAATGAAGCTTGATATGCTCACCTAATTCAAAAGCATTGATGAGCTGAATCGCCGTGCCAGGCGTTGCAATGTGATGGCAGAGCTCTGCTTGGGTTTTAGATTGGAGGCGAATCGATGCCACATCTTTATTCCACAACAAAATAAAGTGTTCCATGGCAATGTTGCCAAAATCGCTGAGCCCAGCCGCTTTGACATCAAGGGTACCCAGGGTGTTGAAGTCATTGTCCAAGCGATACGCTGTTTTCCCTGGGGAAAAAGCCAGCCATTCATTGCCCTGTGGCACCACCCATTCGGAGGCTGTATTTTTAAAAGGAGAGGTTTCTCGCCTGCCCACAACACATCGCGGATCAGGTGGCGTTGCGAGAGCAACTCCTCCAAACAAAGCCTTGCCCGCCCTCTTCTCAAAGCGCAAGTCTTCTGTTTCAACAAAGCGATTTTTATATTGCACCCACCCATGTTCCAGCATGACCGCGTGGAGCATTCCATCCCCATCATGAGGATAGGTATAGGTATAAGGCGGAAATTGTGGATTGGGCCCATTGCGGACATACATCCCTGTCAATTCAACAGGAATAAAGCCTTCAATTTCCAGCTCATTCCCCGTCAACTCTTCGGTCACAGGCGCAAAGTTGCCTTTTAAAAAAGGAGAATCCAGCGGCGGCAGGCGTTTCACCTCAGCCCAAAACCGATGCCCTTGTTGCCACATCGACAGCCCTTGTTTCATCACACTTAAAACACTGACCCCCACAAAAGACGCCGCAAGGAAGGCATCGCTGTTCTCCAAAACCCCTTGATGATGCACACACAGCCCATTCACGAGAACCAAAGTCAAAACAAACAGCGTTCCCCAGCAAAAAAACGACCGTTTTTTCAAGGCTTCGATCTTCAAAACCAAGAGCGTGACGAGTGCAATTCCCGCAGCCAAAACCCCCATCTGCGGCGCAGTGGAAAGCAATACAGCAACAATGATCCAGGGAAGGAGAGCAAAGAAAAGACTTTGTTTCATGCGCTCACGGTATCACAACTTGAATCCAACATCAAAACCCTCTATACTCCCGCCCCTTCAAGCTGACATAGCTCAGTCGGTAGAGCAACTGATTTGTAATCAGTAGGTCGTGAGTTCGAATCCCACTGTCAGCACCAGTTAACGCAAAGGAAAAGAAAGGGATCATTCGGTGGCCTGCATCGGAAGGCGAATGATTTGATTTGCTTTCAACTGAGTGAGATATTCAGGCGATAAACCGCGGGTTTCAGGCCCGAAAAGGAAAGTATCGCCGTCTTGGTACTGGGGCTCTATATACAACAGTGTGCCCATCGTTTCGCAGATGAAAAGGCGATATTTAGGGCAGCTGGCGAATTACAACTACTTCAGCTTCTTCTCTTTGTAGAGAACATGCTTTCTGACAACAGGGTCATACTTTTTCAATTCAAGCTTATCAGGCGTGTTTTGTTTGTTCTTAACAGTGGTGTAGAAATGCCCCGTCTCAGCGGTGGATTCCATTTTGATCTTCTCAACTTTACCTTTCTTTGCCATAATAAAAATCCTTTAGTGTTTGGTGCCAGCAGCGCGCATTCCTGCAAGAATGGCGTCAATGCCGAGTTTGTCGATAATACGCATGCCATGACTGGAAACACGCAGTTTGACATAACGGTTTTCAGATTCAACCCAAAAACGATGTTGATGCAAATTGGGGAGAAAACGACGTTTTCCTTTGTTGTTGGCGTGGGAAACAGTATTGCCTACAATCGGCCCTTTCCCAGTGATTGCACAGACTCGTGACACAATATTATCCTTCTCTTGACCAAAATGAGGCGCAATTCTAGCAAGCTTCGATTTCGATTGCAAGATCATTTTGTCTTGCGTTTCGCGAGATGATGAGGCAAGATAAGGCCACTTTTTTAAAGGGTGCTTCAAAATGGCAAAAGAAGATCAAATTGAAATGGAAGGCGTGGTCACCGAAACCTTGCCCAACACCATGTTCCGCGTACAACTCGACAATGGCCATGGGGTGATTGCCCATATCTCTGGCAAGATGCGCAAAAACTACATTCGCATTTTGACGGGTGACCGTGTCACAGTTGAATTGACTCCATACGACTTAAACAAAGCCCGCATCAAATTCAGAGCCAAATGACCGATTTCACTGACGATGATGCAGAAGACAGTGGCTACATCAGCAAATCCCAACGGAAACGCGATTCTCACGCTTTACAAGATCTTGCTCGCGACATCGTTCACCTAAAGCCTGCCTTGATTCAAAAACTGCCTCTGCCCGAACACATCATCGACGCGCTCTTGGCTGCTCGCCCTATGAAAATGGGTGCTTTGAAGCGCCAAGTTCAGTTGATTGGCAAATATCTTCGCGAAGAAGAAGACCTGGCCCCTTTATATCTTGCGTTAACGCATCACCTCAAAAAACATTTGCAATGAAAAAAGCTTTCGGGTAAGATGCACGTCCTTTAATGATTTGCGAGTTTTAAATGAAAAGAACATTTCAACCGAACAACTTGGTCAGACAACGTAAACACGGCTTCCGTGCACGGATGGCGACCAAGGATGGACGTGCAATTTTGGCACGTCGTCGTGCAAAAGGACGTACGCGTCTCGCTGTTTAAGTTTTTTCGCGGTGTACGCATTTCCTAAAACACTTCTTTTTCACAAAGCCGACTTTGAAGCGCTGTTTAAATCAGGGCAACGAAAGTTTGGCTCTTTTTTTATTGTGTATTCGCTGCCCTTGCAAGATGAGTCGGGGCGAGCTCTTGATGCTCGGATCGCGAGTTACGCAGGCCGTAGGCCGAGTATGTCTGAGCAGGCCGAGCATCAAGAGCTCGCCCCGACTCAAGTATTCGGCCTCGTCGTTGGCAAAAAAGCCACGGGCAACAATGTTAAACGCAATTTGGTCAAACGCTTGATTCGCGAAGCCTATCGCTTGCATCAGCATGAGCTGGCCCATCTGCAAGTCTTGGTTTTAGCCAAAAGAGGCTTGAAAGACATTGATCGCAAAGCCCTGCGGGCGGATTTGGAAAAGTTGCTTGCACACTATTGCAGAAAGACGGTGCTGGAGCAATCACTGAGTCCAGAGTGGGACTCTGAAGAAGATGATGCCGCCTTTAAAACGCTATAAATTAAAGGGCCTAACCCTGCCTTTCACAATGTTGATTCATGTCTATCGCTGGACCATCGGCTTAATCTTGCCCCCCCGCTGCCGATTTTATCCCAGTTGCAGTGAATACGCAGGGCAGGCACTCTCGCAATTTCCTTTGCATTCCGCCCTTTTCCTTATTGTGAAACGTCTGTTAAAATGCCACGCTTTTCATCCGGGCGGGGTTGACCTTCTGCCTCCATCAACAAGGACTTTTGAATGAAAGATTTTCTCACTTTGAAGCACATCAAAATTGCGCTGTATGTCGCTATTTTTATTGTAGCAAGCCTGCTTTTTTTAAAGTGGAATATCGTGAATGCCCCTGTGCCATCGGCCACCACTGCAGCGACGGAAAACGCCAATCTGCCAAACAATGGGGCCAACAGTCTCGCCCCTGCAGGCAATACTTTAAATGGGGTCAACTTGCCCGTCACGACAGCCGGCAATGCGGCGCCAGCACAGGCGCAGCCCCCGGTTTTGCCCAACAATCTCATCAATGTCAACACACCACTTTTTCAAGTTAAAATTGACCCCGCAGGGGGAAATATTGTTTATGCCGTCTTGCACCAGTACAACGCAGACATGGGTTCTTCAGCACCATTTATGCTGCTCAATGCAGATCCTAATTCGCTGTATTACGTTGTGGACAGTGGGCTTGTAGCAGGCAATGCAAGTTTGCCTCAACACATGATCTTTCAAAGTGTTAAAACCTCATATGCTTTAAATACTAACGACCAAGTCTTGAATGTCAATTTGACCTGGGTAGGCAATGGTTTAAGCGTGGTAAAGACTTACACCTTCTTCCCCAATAATTACACCGTCAATGTGAATTACACCATCAAAAATGGAACGGGCTCTGCCTGGGCAGGGCGCTTTTATGGCGAATTAACGCGGAATACCCCAGTGTCAGAATCCAGTTTACTCAACACCTACACCAATTACACTGGTGCTGCCATTTCCTCCCCTGACAATCATTATCAAAAAGTCAAATTTGCAGATATGAGTGAAAGCAATTTGTCGCAAACTGTGGCCTCTGGTTGGGTTGCGATGCTTCAGCATTATTTTGTGACCGCCTGGATTCCCGCACAGGGCACGGCGATCACCCAATTTAGCGCAGTGAATGGCGGCCTCTACAGCATTGGATTGGCCAACCCCACCATCAGCATTGCATCGGGTGCCAGTGCTACCACAGGCGGCACTTTATACATGGGGCCGGCCATTACCACGCAATTATCCACCGCGGCTCCTTATTTAGACAAAACCGTTGATTACGGCTGGTTGTGGTTTATCTCTGAATTGATTTTTGTCGTGATGAAATGGATTTTCGCCTATGTCGGCAACTGGGGACTGGCCATCATCCTGGTGACCGTTTTGATCAAAATGGTCTTCTATCCCCTCTCCGCTAAAAGCTATCTTTCGATGGCCAAAATGCGTGAGCTTCAGCCCAAAGTGGCGGCCCTGAAAGAAAAAATTGGTGATGACCGTCAAAAACTGGGCGTTGCGACCATGGAATTGTATCGTAAAGAGAAGGTCAACCCCTTGGGAGGTTGTCTGCCGATTGTCGTTCAAATTCCCGTGTTTATTGGTTTGTACTGGGTGCTCATGGAAAGTGTCGAGCTGCGTCAGGCGCCATTCTATTTCTGGATTCATGATCTGTCCGCGCGGGATCCTTACTTCATCCTGCCTGTGTTGATGGGGCTCTCGATGTTTATTCAGCAACGTCTCAACCCCGCGCCCCCAGATCCGATGCAGGCCAAAGTCATGATGTTTTTGCCTTTGGTATTTACCATCATGTTTTTGGGCTTCCCGTCTGGTTTGGTCTTGTATTGGCTGGTGAACAACTGTCTGTCCATCCTTCAACAATGGTGGGTGATGAGTCGGTATCACAAAAAAGTTGCGAAGCGCAAAGCCCATGCCTAAAAAATAAAGCTTGTTTCAAATGGCTGGGGGCGTATAATGTAAGTCAAGTAGGCTTACAATTTTGAGGTGTTGATATGCAAACTTTGGTTCATGAAAAAGCGTATGTTTCCAGCAAAGGTCAAATGGTTATTCCGCAAAATTTTAGAAAAAGTTTCAACATTCATCAGGGTACAGAGTTGTTGTTTGAAGCACAAAAAGACTATTTTATTGTGAGGCCAGTGAAGAGTGAGCTCTCGCGTTTTTTTGGAGCATGCAAAGTTGCAACAGGCCCTGTCGATGTTGATGCAGCGATTATGCAAGCAGTGAATGATAATGATCGGACTTGATACCAATGTTTTGGCTCGTGCATGTTTGGATGATGATCCCATACAATCGGATATCGCGAAAAAAATGATAAGCACTTTGGCTTCGCAGCGGGGATTGTTTATTTCTTCCTATGCCTTGTTAGAGTTGGTGTGGGTATTAAAAGTCAAAGGCGTGACTCGCCATAAAATCAGTGCTGCCCTACTGACTTTGCTTGATTCTCCAGGCATTGAGGTGGCAGAACGTATGACGGTTGTCAAGGCACTTCGGTCTTATGAAAGAGGCAATGCAGATTTTGGAGATTATCTTATTTTGGCTGAGGGCGAGCGGCATCACTGTAGACAATTGGCTACCTTCGACCGAGCCCTGTTGAGAGAAAATAAGCATTGCCGCTCACCCAATGAGATTACGGGGGCTTAACATCATGAAGCAGTACCTACAACTTTTAGCAGACATAAAAACCAACGGCGAATATAAACCTGATCGCACGGGGACGGGGGTTTACAGTGTTTTTGGTCGTCAGCTGCGGTTTGACTTACAATGCGGCTTCCCTTTAGTCACTACTAAAAAAGTCCATGTAAAATCCATCCTTTATGAATTGCTCTGGTTTTTGAAAGGCGATACCAATATTCGCTATTTGAATGAACATGGCGTCAGCATTTGGGATGAGTGGGCAAACAAAGACGGTGATTTGGGCCCAGTCTATGGCAAACAATGGCGATCCTGGGCAGCCAAAGACGGGCGTATCATCGACCAAATCAGCAATGTCATTCATCAAATCAAAACCGACCCATCAAGTCGCCGTCTCATCGTCTCCGCCTGGAATGTCGGTGAACTTGATCACATGGCTCTGATGCCCTGCCATGCCTTATTCCAATTTTATGTCTCTGGAAAAAAACTCTCTTGCCAACTATATCAACGCAGTTGCGACGTCTTTTTGGGCCTGCCCTTTAACATTGCCTCCTACGCCTTCTTGATTCACATGATCGCCCAGCAATGTGATTTGATCCCCCATGAATTCGTCTGGACTGGCGGAGACACGCATCTTTATGCCAACCACCTCGCACAAGCCGAGCTCCAGCTCTCGCGCGAGCTTTTTCCTTTGCCTCAACTGCAGATCGCACGAAAACCTGCCTCCATTTTCGATTATACCTTCGAGGATTTTGTCATTGAAAATTATCAATCTCACCCTGGAATTAAGGCACCTATTGCAGTGTGACTCCTCTTGGTTCGTCAACCTTGCTAAGGAGAAACTTTCTCTTTAAGATGCGCGGATGAATGAAATCGATAACCGTCGCACATTTGCCATTATTTCTCACCCAGATGCTGGGAAAACCACAATCACCGAAAAGCTGCTCTTGCATGGAGGGGCCATTAATTTAGCGGGCGAGGTGAAGGGGAAGAAAGCATCTCGGCATGCGACGTCGGACTGGATGGAATTGGAAAAGCAACGGGGAATTTCGGTCACCACTTCGGTCATGCAGTTTCCCTATAACGGTCGGATTGTCAATTTGCTGGATACGCCGGGGCATGAAGATTTTTCGGAAGATACCTATCGCACCTTAACGGCAGTCGATTCCTGCTTGATGGTCATTGATGCGGCCAAAGGAGTGGAAGACCGAACGATTAAACTGATGGAAGTCTGCCGTCTTCGCACGACGCCGATTGTGACCTTTATTAACAAAATGGACCGTGACACCAAAAGCCCGATGGAATTGCTGGATGAAGTGGAGGCGGTGCTCAAAATCAAATGTGCGCCGGTGAACTGGCCAATTGGAATGGGCAAGTATTTTAAGGGTGTGTATCAGCTGACCAATGACACTGTCTATCTCTACGAAGGTGGGCATGGGGAACATATTTATCCCTTTGCCCAGATTAAGGGGCTTCATAACCCAATGCTCGATGCCAAAATTGGTGATCTGGCAGATGAGTTGCGCATGGAAATTGAATTGGTGCAGGGAGCGAGTCATGCCTTTAATGTCGACGAATATCTAGAAGGCCGTTTGACGCCTGTCTACTTTGGAACAGCGCTGGGCAATTTTGGCGTGGATCTCTTGCTGAAAGACTTCACAGAATTTGCACCGGCGCCCCAGCCACGCGCAACGGAGATGCGAAAAGTCGTTGCATCCGAATCTAAATTCACGGGATTTGTTTTTAAGATTCAGGCCAATATGGATCCCAATCACCGCGACCGGATCGCCTTTATGCGAATTTGTTCAGGACAGTTCCAAAAGGGGATGAAGCTCTGGCAAGTGCGGACGCAAAAACCTTTTGCAGTAAATCAGGCCATCACCTTTTTGGCAGCCAATCGCGAGCAGGTGGAAGAGGCCTATGCGGGCGATATTATTGGCGTTTACAATCATGGTGGTATTCAAATTGGCGACAGCTTTACTGAGGGCGAAAACTTGAAGTTCAGCGGCATCCCCAATTTTGCGCCGGAACTCTTTCGTCGGGTCCGCCTGAAGGATCCCTTGAAAGCCAAAGCCTTGCAAAAAGGGCTCATTCAACTGTCTGAAGAAGGCGCGACTCAGGTGTTTCGCCCACTCATCAACAATGATTTGATTCTGGGTGCTGTTGGCATCTTACAGTTTGATGTGGTGGCCTTTCGTCTGCTGTCCGAATATGGCGTGGAATGTGTTTATGAACCAGTGAATGTGGTCGCTGCCCGCTGGGTCGACCCCAAGACACAAAAGGCATTGGAAGCCTTGGAGCAGAAAGCCGAAGAATACCTGGCACGAGATGGCGCCGATCATTTAACCTATTTGGCCCCTACACGCGTTAATCTGCAATTGGCAGTGGAGCGTTATCCTAACATTGAATTCCGCGCGACGCGGGAGCATTAATTACTCGTCGATTTCCATCAGCTCAAAATCAAGCTTGCCGGCCCCGCATTCGGGACACACCCAATTGACGGGAACATCTTCCCAACGCGTGCCTGGGGCTAAGCCTTCTTCAGGCGCACCACGCTCTTCGTCGTAGAGCCACCCGCAAAGGAGGCAGATGTACTGCTTATAAGACCTGTCGATTGTCATCCCATTTCCTTGTCCAAAAAAGTGGGTGTTATTGTATCGTGAAAGGCCTTCCAAAGAAACGCCAGATCTTGACTTAATTTTAAGCTTGTTTGTGAATTGGATTGACAATACTGGAATACCAAACCACTTTATGCCATTATCTACGCTTCTATGAAAAAGGAGAAAAATGTGGCGATTGCGACAGAACAACATGCTTTGGAACAGGTGAAGCTTCGGAATGATTTTTACAAGGATGGGTTTCGTAAAGTGGTGGTGATTTTGTTGGGGAGCATGCTCCTCAATATTGTTTTGGTGGTGGCATTGCTTATGAATGGACAGAAACCACCAGAGAAATTTTTCTTTGCAACGACAGGGGATGGGCAGTTGATCCCCCTGTATCCAACAGTGATGCCGGTGGTGACAACAGCGACGGTGGTAAATTGGGCCAGTATGAACGTCCCCAATATTTACTCGCTTGATTTTATTCATTATCGTCAGCAGTTGAACACAGTTCAGCAGTACTTTACGCCAGGGGGATGGACGCAGTTTCAGGCGGCGTTTGCGTCACAGCTGAATGAAATTTTGACGAACAAGTACATCGTGAGTGCAGCCAGCAATGGGGTTCCGGTGGTGACAGGCGAAGGCGTGTTTAATGGGGTGTACATGTGGCAACTGCAGATGCCTCTGATCTTGTCATTTCAGCAAGGTTCGACAGCAACGACGCAAAATGTCGTGCTGACTTTGGTGATTGCTCGGGTGAATAATGTAGCGTCCCATCAGATTTTGGGCATCGATCAAATCATCCAGCAGGTGCAATGATGATGGATATTTCATCCATTTTGCAACGCTTGGCCAACCGTCACACCAAAAAATTTATGTATCGCAATGAAGCGTTGCCTCTGGAAAAAGTCTTTGCTATGGATGGGGCCCTGCCTATTTTAGTCAAGCGTGCCAATTTGCTTGCAGACTTTCTCTTTGGCAAAAAACTGGATGTCGCCATGGTCAGCGACCCCGATGCCTTAACCAGTGAGCGCGTCAACATTATGCCTGAGCAATCCCTGTTTGTGTTGGTCATGTTGCTGTACGACGTGGTGGAAGAGTATGTCGTTACCACGACGGGCAGTGAAATTAACTTGGTATAATTCCAGCTGCCTTCATGAGCGCCTTGCGCCCTCTCCATTTTTTCAGTATGATGGCGCGTCTTAAATCGGGGCGTAGCGCAGCCTGGTAGCGCACATGCATGGGGTGCATGTGGTCGGAGGTTCAAATCCTCCCGTCCCGACCATAAAGAAGCTAACCCCTTTGCTTACAGCGAGCCCCCTCCGGACTCTAGAAAAATCGCAGAAGCAAGGCCGTGATTTTGATTTAAATTCCCCTCCACCCCAACCCTCCTCCGCGAGGGAGGAGGGGGATGCTTCGTAGGTTTACCCACTCAAGACGAGACAGAGCCAAACAGAGGACAGCCCCATGAAAAAATATCACTTCCTCAAACAAGAAATTTTAGCGGGCCTCACCACCTTTTTCACGATGGCCTATATCGCAGTGGTCGCCCCCACAATGTACAGCGCCGCGGGAGTGGCGTTTGGCCAGGCCTTTGTGGCCACCTGCTTGGTGACCATTTTGGCCACAACCTTGGTTGCCCTCTCAGCCAATTTACCGATTGCCTTTGCACCAGGCCTGGGGCTGTTGTCCTATTTTTGTGTGGAAGTCATGGGGCGATTGGGGTATAGCTGGACGGATGCCATGACGGCGGTTTTGATTTCAGGCCTCATCTTTATGATCATTACCCTGACCAAAGTGCGTGAATTTATCCTGCGGGCCATTCCCCATTCTTTGGGGCTCGCAGTGGCTGCTGGGATTGGTTTTTTTATTGGCTTTATTGCGCTTAAAAATACGGGGGTGATTGTTGGCAATACGGCCACACTCGTGACTTTGGGGCAGCTCACGCATTGGTCGGTCATCCTGTTTTTCCTGGGGTTTATTCTGATTTCAGTTTTGGATGGATACAATGTTCCGGGCAGTATTTTGATTGGGATTGTGACAGTTACTTTGATTGGGGATGTGTTTCATTTAAATCACTTTAATGGCGTATTTGCCTGGCCGCATTTTGATGTGAGCATGATGGGGCACTTTGATTTTAAAGGCATGATGCACATCAGCACGATTCCAGTTTTATTCACCTTTGTCATCATTGCCTTGTTTGACAGTACGGGCACTTTGCTGGGGCTGACCCGTTTAATTCAGTTTGACTCCGAAAAAGAAGGCTATCGCCGGATCAACCGGGCCTTGTTAGCCGAGAGTTTTGCGACGACGGGCGCTGCGTTTATTGGAGCCAGTACTTTGTCGCCATTTATTGAAAGCGCGGCAGGCATTAAGGCAGGCGGAAAGACGGGTTTGACTGCATTGGTCGTGGCATTTTGTTTTGTACTCACTTTGTTTCTGGGTCCGTTGGCCCATGGGATCCCTCCTTTTGCAACGGCAAGCGCTTTATTTTATGTGGCCTGCCTCATGATTAAGCCCTTCTCTCAAATCAATTGGGAAGACAGTACCGAGCTGATTCCAGCGGTCATGACTTTGTTCATTATCCCTTTGAGTTTTTCCATTGCCGATGGTGTGGGGATTGGCATCATCACCTATGTCGCACTGAAAGGTGCCAAACGTGAATGGCGGGCAATTCACCCCATGCTTTGGCTTCTGGCCTTAATTTTCTTGGTGTATTTTTCCCTATGACGAAAGCGGTCAACCCTTATCGTTGGCTCATCGTTGGCATTGTGGTGATGCTGGCGGTGGTCGAAGTCTTGGACATGACGATTGTGTCGGTGGCCCTTCAAGACATGAAAGGAGCCCTCGCGGCGGCACCTGATCAAATCACTTGGACGATCACCGTCTATGTCGTCGCAGCGGCGATTGTGATGCCGATGACAGGGCTGCTCTCAGCGCGCTTCAGTCGCAAAAACCTGCTGATAGTGAGTGCCTATGGATTTACCATCAGCTCTTTCTTATGTGGCTTATCAGATTCGCTTTGGCAAATTTTGATTTTCAGAGCGATGCAAGGGGTGTTTGGTGCATTGCTGCCGCCTTTGGCCCAGGCCACCATTGTCGACACGTTTCCTAAAAAAGACCTGTCGAAAGCCATGGCGCTCTATGGCATTGGCATTATGGTAGGGCCCATTTTGGGGCCGATTCTGGGAGGGACGATTGCAGACCATTTTGGTTGGCGTTGGATTTTCTTTGTGAATGTTCCCATCGGGATTGTGGGCGCTATGCTCGCTGCGAAGTATTTGCCAGCCACTGCAACCCGACCTCGGAAAATGGATTTTTCTGGTTTGATTCTCTTAGCCTTGTCTGTAGGGGGGTTGCAGTTTGTTCTGGACCGAGGCAATGAACTCAATTGGTTTGCTTCAAGCGAGATTCTGGTGGTCACGTTTATCAGTGTCAGTAGCTTGATTCTTTTTCTTTGGAAGGGCATTTATGACAAAGATAATGTCATTCGATTTGACATTTTTAAGGACAAAAATTTTGCTCTGGCGGGGGTGTCGATGTTTCTCTATTGCGCCTGTTTTTTAGGAACTTTATCTTGGTTGCCCCTGATGTTGGAATTATTTTTTAATTATCCAGCGCAAACAGCAGGTTTTGTGATGGTGCCACGGGGGGTTGCTTGTTTGATTGTCATGATAGGCTCGGCCCGACTGACGAAACTAGTCGATGCGCGATATCTGGTGGTGATCGCCTCAGTGCTTTACGCTTTTGGGACATTCTTGCTGACAGGTTTTAACTTGGAGCAAGGAGAGAGTGCACTGATATGGCCCAATATTTTCCAGGGGATGGCCACCGGTTTTTTCTTTGTCCCTTTAAATGCGCTGGCATATCAAAGCTTGGACCCCTTATTTTTAAATGAGGCCAGTGGGCTGCTCAATTTTTTCAGAAGCATTGGAAGTTCGGTGGGCGTGGCCTTATTCAGCACCATCATGACCCAAGAGGCGCAGATCAACTGGCATCGCCTGGGAGAAAATGTGACCGTCATGAATCCCACTCTTCATCTGTGGTTGCATCAAACGGGCATGACCTTGTCAGAACCCTCGACCGTGGCCGTGATCGGAAACATTGTCAACACCCAGGCGTATATGATAGCGTTCATTGATGGCAATCGTTTATTTAGTTTTTTAATGCTGCTCTTGATCCCCGTCGTACTGTGTATGACCCCTCGACGCAGTCATCCATTCGTCAACAAAGAAGGTCTAAAGTGAACTTATCAAACGATAAATTTTATAGTCAATTTCTGCGGAAAATTCAGAATAAATATCAAGTGGCTCAAATTAAAGCAGCGTATTCAGTCAATCAAGAGCTGATTCACTTTTATTGGGATTTGGGGAACGAAATTATTAAAACGCAGCAAGATTATGCTTGGGGAAGCAAATTTTTAGACTCTCTATCACTGGATCTTCAAAAAATGTTTCCTGAAGCCCAGGGGTTTTCTGTACGAAATTTGAAATTTATGCGGCAATTTGCTGAGGCCTATCCAGAAATTGAATTTAGGAAACACTCTGTTTCCCAAATACCGTGGGGGCATATTATTCTGTTATTACAGAAAGTTAAAGATAATGATATTCGCGAATGGTACATAAAAAACACAATAGAAAATGGTATTTCAAGAAGCATCCTGACAATGCAAATAGAACAGAATTTATATGCACGACAAGCTGGTCAGTCATCGAAGGTATCAAATTTTATCAGTAATTTGTCAAAATCCCAATCAGACCTTGCAGTTGAAATGCTCAAGAATCCTTATAATTTCGACTTTTTAACGATTGGAAGCGATGCGAAAGAAAAGGACATAGAAAATGCCTTAGTGAGCCACATCAGTAAATTTCTGGTTGAATTGGGCTCTGGTTTTGCATTTATGGGCAATCAGTACAAAATCACTGTGAGTGGTGATGACTATTTTGTAGATATGCTTTTCTACCATGTTAAGTTACGCTGCTATGTAGTCATTGAACTGAAGGCTGGAAAATTTAAACCAGAACATGCAGGGCAAATGAATTTTTATCTTTCTGCTGTTGATGATGCATTAAAAACAGAAAATGACAATCCCAGCATTGGAATCTTGCTGTGTAAAGAGAGGGATCATATTAAAGCGGAATACGCTTTGCGTCGTTCCAATTCTCCTATTGGTATTTCTGAGTATGAGTTAATTCGTCAATTACCCAAGCAGCTAAAATCGGATCTTCCGACGATTGATGAAATAGAGTCAGGGTTACGTGCCTCAGAGGAGTTAGCATGACAACACAACACTGTGGCAGTATCGCAATCATCGGTCGACCCAATGTGGGCAAATCTACTTTATTAAATCACTTGTTGGGCGAAAAGATCAGTATCACCTGCCGAAAACCGCAGACAACGCGGCATCAGATTTTGGGGATTAAAACCGTGGGTGAGGCGCAGTATATTTTTGTCGACACCCCAGGCATGCATGAAAATAAAAAAGGCGCAGCCTTGAACCGCTATTTGAATCGGGCAGCGTTCACCGCTTTACATGATGTCAATGTGGTCCTGTGGCTGATTGAGCCTGAGTGGACGGCAGATGAGGACTGGATTTTTGAGCGTTTGAATACTGTGGAGCAGCCGATTGTTGTGGCAGTGAATAAAGTGGATGCTTTGCAAAACAAGTCCCGGCTTTTGCCGTTGATTGAACAGTTGACGGCTAAAAATCGTTTTGCAACGATTGTACCTTTATCAGCAAAAACACAGGAAGGCCTGCCCGAATTACTGACGGTGTTAAAGCAGTATTTGCCCGAGGCGCCCTTTCAGTTTGCTGAAGATGAGCTGACAGACAAACCCGTGCGCTTCCTGGTGTCTGAAATCATTCGCGAAAAATTGATGCGCTTTCTGGGTGAAGAATTACCTTACGCGGTCACTGTCGAGCTTGAAAATTTCAAAGAATCCCCTAGACTTTGTGACATCTCAGCCATGATTTATGTCGAGCGCCCCTCTCAAAAAGCCATTGTGATCGGTGAGAAAGGCGCAAAACTCAAAGAAATTGGCACTGAGGCAAGGCGTGACATTGAAGCACTCCTCCAGAAAAAAGTGATGCTGAGGCTGTGGGTTAAAGTCAAAGAAAACTGGCGTGACGATGAGCGTTCGCTCATGAGTTTGGGGTATGGAAATCCTTGATTCTGCGCTCAAGGCCTGATAGTGCCAGGTTGCTGCGGCAGAACCTCCTGGACAAGCACTGCAAGAAGCCGATAAAATAGCGCTCTTTGATTTTCTGTGTTTGCCCTTGCTATGAAAAAAATGATGAAAAAAGTCCTTTTGGTTTTAACTGCTTTAATTTTTGGCTTGAGTTTTGCATTTGCAGATTTGACGATTCAGATTTTGCAAGGGGTCAACAAACCCTATCCGATTGCGGTGGTACCATTTGGAAATGACATTAAAAACACCTGGGATTTGCCAAATGGAATTTCAGGGGTTGTGGCAGCAGATCTGGCGAATTCGGGGCGATTTTTGAATTTGGCGATGAGCCAAATGCCCGCCCAGCCCACCAATGTTGCCACCTTTAATTGGCAACAATGGAGTGGGGCCAATACCGGAATTGAATATGCGGTAGTGGGCAATGTGACCGTGGGCAGCAAGCCCAATACCTTTGATGTTACATTTTCGCTCTTAAGTCTTTTAAACAATCAGCCCTTGTTAGGCCAGCAGTTTAATGATGTTCCACGATCGGAGTTGCGGTTTTTGGCCCACCAAATCAGTGATGCCATTTATCAAAATATTACGGGAAATAAAGGATACTTCCGTACTCGGCTGGCGTATGTTGAAGTGTTTAGCCCAACATCGCGAAAGGGAACCTGGGAATTGGTCGTGTCGGATTATGACGGCTTCAACCCGCACGTTTTGTTAAAACAAGCTGGAGTTCCGATTGCCTCCCCCATTTGGTCGCCAGATGGGAAACAGCTGGCGTATGTGAGTTATGTCCACAATCGCCAAACCATTTTTACAATTACGCTTGCAAACGGTCAACGTCATGTAATGGCCAGCTTTCCTGGAATGAACAGCGCACCCGCCTGGTCACCTGATCAAAAACTCATGGCGATGGCCTTATCTGGGACAGACATAACGGATGACACCAATCTTTTTACCATGAATTTGAGCAATCATGTTTTAACCCGCTACACCACTTACGGCACCAATACTTCACCCAGCTTTTCTCCTGATGGCAGCACCATTGCCTTTAATTCAGATCGTGGGGGCAGCCCTCAGATTTATTTACTGGATTTAGCCTCCAAAACCATTTCACGCCTGTCTTATACTGGAGTGAACAACTATGACCCCGTTTTTACGCCAGATGGCAAAAATTTGGTGTTGATGACCCAACAAACTGCAGGCGGCCCCATTGATTTGGCGACCCTTAACTTGGCCACCAACACCATCAACATCATCACTTCAGGCCAACTGGATAAATCACCTTCTGTTGCGCCCAATGGCGATATGATTGTGTATGCCAACTATGACTCGCCTCACGGGATCTTGGCAGAGACGTCTTTAGATGGTACAGTTCAAATCAAATTGCCCGCGACAGATGGAACCGTTCAATCACCCGCGTGGTCACCATTTTTAAATTAACTAACAAAAGGGGAGATCCTATGAACAAAACAGTAAAATTGAGCTTGCTCGCGTTGACAGCAATCTCACTCATGGGTTGCGCATCTAAAGCAACTCAACCTAATGTCACCACAACCAGCCAAGCGGCTGTAACAACGACCACTGCTGCTGCCACGGTGACCCCCCAGCTGACCCAAGCACAGCTGTTGCAACAAACTTTGGCATCTTTGCCCAACAAAGTGTACTTTGGTTTTGACAAATACGACTTGAGCACCGACGCAGTTGCAATTCTCCAACAAAACGCTGCTGTATTATTGAAAAACCCCCAAGTCAACGTCATGTTGTCTGGCAATGCTGACCCCCGTGGAAGTGAAGAGTACAACTTTCACTTAGGGATGAAACGAGCTAAAGCGGTTTACAGCTACTTCTTACAACAAGGTATCCCTGCAACCCAAATGTGTATGGTGAGCTATGGCGAACTGCGCCCTGCTGCAACGCCTGCCCAATTCGGCGGAAACTGGGAAAAAGCCTATGCGCTTGATCGCAACACCGCAATCAACTACAACCAAACCTGTCAGGGCGCTGGAGCGAACAGCTAATGGCCCGAAAGACTGTCACAGGTCTCATCTGCATAAGCCTCCTTTCCGGAGGCTTCTGTTTTGGTGCAGCCCCCATTGCCAATGTTAATGTTTCGACCAATACCGTAGAAGTGGTTACCCCAGCACCTGCCATTGCAACTGCTCCAGGTGCCACCCCTCCTCCTGCTACAGCCAGCAACAATGTTCCCCAGGTGGTGGACTCACAGGCGCTTCTGGACAGTTTAACGCCTGACCAACGTATTGCACGACTTGAAAACCAAGTTCAATATTTATCAACAGCCATGGCCCAAATTCAAAATTTAAATGCCCAAGTCAGTGTTTTGCGCGGACAAATGGAAGATGCCACTCATCAAAT
>CAYGFJ010000001.1:0-5792 GCA_964349115.1 uncultured Francisellaceae bacterium | reverse complement strand
AAAGCAAGTGACCGCCCCCGCTGCCAACAGCCTCACGACAGCAACGGCAACTGCTCCTGTCATGGCCACTGCAACAGCAACGACTCTGGCCACTGCAGCAAGCACTGCAACAGCTGCGAATGCAACTTCAACTGCTCCAGCAGTCACTCCTCAAGAACAAACCGCCTTTAATAAGGCCTACACCCTGCTCACTCAAAAACAATATGATGAGGCCACCACGGCTTTCAATGGTTTTTTGAAACAATATCCCAAAAGCACCTTGGCCCCAGACGCCCATTTTTGGCTGGGAGACCTCTATTTGGCCGAAGGTCAGCCTGACAGTGCTTCCCAAGAATATCGTGCTGTCATCAGCAATCAAAATGCAGTGAAGCGCCCGGACGCCATGGTCAAATTGGGCACCATCCTCTTGGCCTATGGCGACAATGCCAATGCGAAAAAACTGTTTCAATCTGTCATTTCCAAATACCCCAACACCCCAGCAGCCGCCCAAGCACAAACGCGTCTTACTGGCATTTCTGCTTCTTAAACCACAAGGACTTTTTCATGAAAACTGAACGTACTTTATCGATCATTAAACCTGATGCTGTTGCCAAAAATGTCATTGGCAAAATTCTTTCTCGCTTCGAAAATGCAGGCCTTAAAATTGTCGCCGCCAAAATGACGCACTTGTCCCAAGATTCAGCTGAGGCCTTTTACGGTGTTCACCGTGAACGCCCCTTCTTCAAAGACTTGGTGCGCTTTATGATTTCTGGCCCCGTTTTTATCAGTGTTTTAGAGGGCCCCAATGCTGTCCTCACCAACCGTGACTTAATGGGCGCAACCGACCCTAAAAAAGCAGATGCTGGCACCATCCGTGCAGACTTTGCAGACAGCATTGATGCCAATGCTGTGCATGGTTCCGATGCCGCTGACACTGCAGCAGAAGAAATTGCCTTTTTCTTCGGAAAATGAAAACAAACTTAGCCAATTTAGATCATGAAGGTTTGAAAGCGTTTTTTGCCTCAATCGATGAAAAACCCTTTCGAGCTCGTCAGTTGTTGCAGTGGATTCACCAACGGGGCGTCACTGATTTTGACCTCATGACTGACATCAGCAAAGATCTGCGGACAAAACTCAAAGACACTGCCGAGGTGATCTTCCCCCAAATTCTCTTGCGCAAACCTTCGACGGATGGCACCCAAAAATGGCTGATGCAAATGCCTGATGGCAATGCCATCGAAACGGTCTTTATCCCTGAAGACGATCGCGGCACTTTGTGTATCTCCTCCCAAGTCGGCTGCATGCTGACCTGCACCTTTTGCTCCACCGGAACCCAAGGCTTCAACCGCAATCTCTCAACCGCCGAAATCATCGGTCAACTCTGGGTCGCTGTCCGGGAACTCTCGAAAAAAGACGGCCACCACGATCGACATGTCACCAATGTCGTGATGATGGGCATGGGTGAGCCCCTCCTCAACTTTGAGAATGTGATCCCCGCCCTCCGCCTCATGCTGGATGATTTTTCTTATGGTCTCTCCAAACGAAAAGTCACTTTAAGCACCTCCGGGGTCGTCCCTGAAATTTACCGACTCAAAGAAGCTTGCCAAGTCTCGCTCGCCGTGTCCTTACACGCCCCCAACGACACTCTGCGCAATGAGATTGTCCCCATCAATCGCAAATATCCGCTCTCTGAATTAATGCAGGCCTGCCAAGACTACGTTGGCCACGATCCCCATAAAAGTATCACTTTCGAATATGTGATGCTGCAAGAAGTCAATGACTTTAAACATCATGCTGAAGAGTTGATCCCTCTTGTCCAAGACCTGCCCTGCAAATTCAACTTGATCCCGTTCAATCCTTTCCCTGGCACACAGTATGCACGCTCCAGCAACAATCGGATTCATGCTTTCAAAGACATTTTAGAAAAAGCAGGTTTTGTCACCACCATCCGCAAAACCCGCGGGGACGACATCGACGCTGCCTGTGGCCAATTGGTCGGTGAAGTCCAAGACCGCACCACGCGTCAAGCCAAACATAAAGAGCGGATGAATTTCACTCCGACTTAAGGCCTTTAAAATCAAACCAAGTCTTGTCCATCAAATGCGAGGGCTCCACACTTTGCATGGCATGCAAGATATTGCTGGGGATTTTGGGATTGTCGGCGGCCAATTCATCAATCCAGCGCTTTACTTTTTTACGCACCAGATTTTCCTGAGAGCCGCATAAAGTACAGGGAATAATAGGAAAACCCTGCTCTTTGGCATACTCAATAATGTCTGTTTCCTGACAATAGGCCAAAGGCCGAATGACAATGTGCTTTTGATTGTCTGAAAGCAATTTAGGCGGCATCGATTTAATTTGGCCGTTGTAGAGAATTGACATCAGCAAAGTCGTAATCAAATCATCCCGATGATGCCCCAGCGCCACTTTGTTGTAGCCATGGTCCTCAGCGTAACGATAAATATTGCCCCGACGTAAACGAGAACAGAGCGAGCAGTAAGTCTGGCCTTCAGGAATCTTTTCTTTCACGATAGAGTAGGTGTCACGATGCAAGACTTCATAAGGGAGCCGATTGGCCTCAAGCCAGGCGCGCAAGCTGGAGTCATCCCAGCCCGGCTGAGCTTGATCTAAGGTAAAAACAAAGAGCTCAAAGAGATAATTCGACTCCACCCGCAATTCCGCCAAAATCGACACCATGGTGAAGGAATCCTTTCCACCGGACAGGCAAGCCATGACACGGTCACCTTTTTCAATCAAATTGAAATCGTGAATGGCCTTTGCCATATAGTGCTTTAATTTTTCTTTGATTTTAGTCATTTCCGCCCTCAAAAAGAAAAAGCCACAGAAACTGCGGCTTTTTCAGAATTTAAAAACGGCTTATTGAACAAGCTGTCTTGGCACAGCGATGGTCGCTTCAACACGACGGTTGATTTGACGTCCTGCCAATGTTTTGTTGGAGGCAATCGGATCTTGAATGCCCATGCCTTGGGTGACAATACGGCTGCTGGCGACATGACCTTTTTGCACGAGATAGGTCTTCACAGATTGTGCTCTTTCTGAAGACAATTTCTTATTGAAAGACAAAACCCCTTCGCTGCTTGCATAGCCATACAGAGTCACATTGGTGGTGGGGTAAGCGGTCATGAAACTGCCCACGCTTTGAATGGGTGTGCCGTATTGGCTCATGATCACTGATTTGGACTGTTGAAAACGCACATTCAAATGCATGGTCATTTGATTGCCATCAAAGGTCACGCAACCGGGTTGATTGCCCACATGATCGCCCTGACAGAGCACAACGCCTGCAGGCAGAATGGAACTCAAAGTGGTTTGTGCTTTTTGCAACTCAGCTTGCTGAACGGTTTGCACAGGAGCAGACGCCATCACAACAGGCGCTGGTGCTGGTGCTGGTGCAGCAACAACAGGCGCTGGATTCGCAAAAGTCCAGGTCATGCCAAAGGAAGCCAGGCCATCATTTTTAGATCCAACAAATTGATGAATCTCACGGAAGCTCACGCCCAAACTCATTTTTTGCGACAAGAGATAATCAACGCCCACGCCGTAATCCATCGCAACTTGCGAATTGTTGGTCTTCAAAGCGCCTGCTCCCAACACTACATAAGGCAAAAAGTGGGTAGAGTTGGCTGCGTTGGCACGCCCTTCAAAAGCCCAGAAATAATTGTCCTGATCTTGGTTGTTGGTTTTGTTGTTAGGCGAGAAAAAATTGAAGTTGGTTTGCAAAGCAAAGTAGTTGTTGATGTTGTAGCCCAAACCAACACTGCCTGCAATCGTACTGTTTTCATTGCGCGAAGAAGCTGGAATGTAAGAGCCCACGCTCAATGGCAGATAAAAATTTTTGCTTTGATCATACATGGGGGTTGCGTGTGCCATTTGGAACACAGCCATACAGGCCACTCCAATCAAACTTAAGTGACGAATTGTTTTCATAGTAAATCTCTCCTTGTTAAGTTATCGTAAAAAAACAGGGCGATTATACGCATAAATCACTGAAAGGCAATATGATCAACCTCTACAGCCAGGGCCGTCTGATTAACGAAAGCCTTTAACATCTCCATTTGCTCAGGATCAAAAATGCGTGAACCTTCCAAAGGTTTAATGCGAAGCACCCCCACAGTCGACTTGACCCCCAAGAGCGGAAGGTAGATGGCATCAGCATGGGGTAAGGTATTGGTGCCCATTCCTGCGTTCTGGCCCATGTCAAAAGTCCAGCGTGCAACCGACAATTCTTTTTCTTCAAGCTCAATTTTCTTGGGAAAACCTGCCTCCACCTGCAAATGGTGATCATGTGGCAAGATGGCTAAAACCTCACTATCAAACACTTCTGCAATCTGCCGGGTTGAAATTTGCAGCAACTCTTCCAATCCGCGATGACTGGCCAATTGCTTGGTCAAGGCCAAAACAGCATAGGTACGCTTTTCCCTAAGGCGAGATCGAGCTGCTTGCTGATGAACTTTAATCGTTAAATGACTGATCAAAGTGCCAATAATAAGCATGACCAAAAAGGTAAACAGATACTGCGTGTCTTTTCTCGAAAAATCAAAAATGGACGTCGGCACAAAAAAGAAGGACAGCCCCAAAACACTCATGATCGAAGCAAAAAAGGATGGCCCATAGCGACCCAAGCGCCCAACAATCACCTGCCCCAGAAGATAGACCATGATCAAATTGGGCAAAGCAAAAAATGGATGAATCAAAAAATCAATCCCCGTGCAGATGCTCACCACAATCAAAGCGGTTAAATACGAGTAAACACCAGGAGTATCCTCGGCTGATTTTAAGGGTGCCTCGTCTTTTTTATCAAAATCCTCACCCGCCCGAATCACATAGACATCAATTTCACCGCTGTACCGCACCAGTTGATCCACCAGGCTTTCCCTGAAAAAAGTTTTCCAACGCGGACGAATGTGTTTGCTAATGACGATTTTTGTGACATTCCGCTCCCGAGCTACCCGCAGAATTTCATCCACCAAATCATCGCCGCCCACCACCAAAGTCTCAGCCCCCAGCTGCTCGGCCAGTCGCAAGTTTTGGGTCACTGATTCCCGTTGCTGTTCATTCAAAGCAAGCTTTTTTGCATCGACATAAATGGCCATCCATTCCGCATGCAAGGTCGTTGCGAGCCGCTTTGCCGCCCGCACCAGTTTGCTCGATCCTGTTCCCGGCCCCACACAAATCAGTAGTTTCTCAGCTGTGGGCCAGGTTTCTTTGGCGGATTGGTACTTCCGCTGAGACATGACATCCATATTGACCTGCTCTGCCGTCACCCGCAGCGCCAATTCCCGCAGCGCCATCAAATTGCTGCGTTTGAAAAAGTTTTGAATGGCAATTTTGGCCTGCTCTTTGAAATAGACCTTGCCTTCAGCCAGCCGTTTTAAGAGATCATCGGGGGGCAAGTCCACCAATTCAATCTCTGCCTGTTCCAAAATGGAATCGGGCAAGGTTTCGCGCACTTTGATCCCTGTGATTTGTTCAATCACATCGTTCAAACTTTCCAGATGCTGAATATTCAAAGTGGCATAGACATTAATTCCACGGTCCAGCAATTCCTGAACATCCTGCCAGCGCTTCATATGCCGACAGTTGGGTGCATTGGTGTGGGCCAGCTCATCCACCAAAATCAATTGGGGACTGCGTGCAATCGCTGCATCCAAATCAAATTCTTGAAGCGTCTGCCCTTTGTATTCAATGTTCCGCTTGGGCAGCAACTCGAGCCCCTTCAGCAAATTGCCTGTCTCCTGCCGACCATGGGTTTCCACCACGCCGGCGCGCAGGTCGACGCCCTGACGCAGTTG